>WRIW01000016.1 GCA_009782505.1 Clostridiales bacterium | reverse complement strand
GTATTAAACCTAAAGCGGTTGTATGCCAGTATTGAAAATAAAAATGGGAGGTCAATAAAACTGATTGAAAAACTGGGCTTTGAATTGATAGCAGTTTTGCCTGAATCGAATTTTTACGGCAGAATTGCAGACGTGGCATACTATTCACGCACTTTATAAGCAGTAGAAAGGGGGCTGCCCTCCTTGATTTTTTCAAATCAATTCCGGACAGCCCCTTGATTGGCTCTTGGCGTTGGCCGACTACTGACTACAGACTACTGGCTGTTTCCGTTTCCGTTGCCCTTACCCTGGCTGTTGCCGTTTTGGTTTTGGCTGCTGCCCGGATTCTTTGGGGAGAGCTCGACGATCCCGCTCTTTTCGGCGATCGTTCCGCTGCTGTATTCAATATAGACATAATATGTTTTATTGTTGGTCAAGCCTTTAATCTGCGCGCCCTTCGCGCTATAGCTGACGTTGCCGTACGCCTTGAAGCTTCCCGCCAGGCCGGTTTCGGAGATATATACCGCGTAACCTTTGCCGTTAGCGGAGCGGATGGCGAAGTTGACGTCCGCCTGCCCGTTGCCGTTGGTCACGCCCGTGATTTTTATCTCATTGACAGGTTTCTGGACTTCTTCCCAGGCGGCGTAGAGGGTAAGATCATCCAACACCTTGTCGGCATAGAAGTCCCAGGCGTCTGTCAGCGCGGCGTCTTTATACCAACCGAGGAATTCGTATCCCTCTCGCGTAGGCGCAACCGGCTTAGAGACCCTGTCGCCGGCGTATACTTCCAGTTGGCCGACTGCGCTGCCGCCATTGGATGCAAAGGTAACGGTATGGGTTGCGGTTTCTTCGACCTTGGTCACGGTGTACGTATCATAGGGCGTATCCAGATAATCGCCGCTGAGGTCGTAGTAGGAGAAGCTCACTTCGGCGCCGTCCACGTTGACCAGGATGAAGCCCGGGGTCTTGTTCTGGAGGTACTTCGCCGCGGACAGAGGCAGGTTGCCGTTCATGTACTCCACGCTGCCGATCAGCCCGTTCACCAGATACGGATAGTAAATGTTATCCTTGACGTAGAGGTTACCGGCGTTGTTGAACAGTTCGTAGTATTTCAGACCGCTGCCTGTGGTGGTGGTGAAGTATACGGTACCCTTGGGGTTGATCGCGGCGTTCGCGCCGTCGCCGCCCTTGATCGGGCCGCCGTTGGATTCGCCGCTGGCCCCCGTCTTGTCCGGTATACCGCCAAGCATGGGGTAGCTCCGGGCGTAGACATGGTCGTGCCCTGCCATGACGAAATCGACGCCATACTTATCCATCAGCTTCTCAAAGCCGGCTTCCACATAGTACTGGATATCCCGGTCGGCGATGTGATCCGCTACGCTGGCGGTGGATTTGTGGTGCTGGACAAAGAGCCAGTCGTACTGCCCCGCGTGGGCCTCAGTCGCCTCCTGCAGCGTCGCGTCAAACCGGGCGACGACCTCCGCCGCCGCTTCCGCGCCGGTGGGATAGGAAGAGGTATTCAGCACTACAAAGAGGGCGTTGTTGTAAGCATAGTAGTAGTTGCCCCTGGCTTCAGCTTCCGCCTGGGGAGCCGTGGGATTGCCGTATGCCGGCCCCGTCAGCGTCGCAAAGCTCTGCTCATTAGGCAGATTGTAGTGATAGGCGAAGCCGTCGTGGCGGTCGTGGTTGCCCACCGCCGGGGCGAAGGGGAGGCCCCGCAGCTCAGCCGGGGCGAAGAAGTTGGCGTATTCCGCTTCATTGGTAGTCAGGGAGACGTCCACCTGGTCGCCCACGCCGGCGATGAAGTCCACGCCCTTGTTGGCGATGGCGCTTACCGTATCCTGCCAGCCTTGCTTCGTCGTCCCGACTTCGCCGTCCGGCCTGTAGCTGCTGGTGGAGTCCTGGTTGCCGGTGGTGAGCTGGGGATCGCCGACGACGGCGAAGCTGAAAGCGCCTGCCGAGCCGGTCTTGAATTCATAGACTGCGCTGAAGTTGAGACCGTCGTTGGATACGCGGTAGACATAAGCGGTATCCGGCTCAAGGCCCGATACGCCGGCTTTGTGCCAGCTCTTGCCCTCGGTGGCGTCGCCGCTGGTTCCGTTGACGATGAAGGCTCCGGCAGCCGGGAATTCGCCGCCGGTCATGGCGGACTTCTTCGCCACTTGCACCGCGGAAGCCGCGTCGTCGTCCCTGTCGCTATACCAGTTGAAGTTCATCGCCGCCGCGTCCGCGCCAGGCGTCAGCGTCAGGGCTTCCGCCGCAAATGTCGGCGTGGGTTCCCCGCCGCCGTCCAACACAAACGAGCCGTCTTCCAGGCTGCGGGGGATACGCAGCGGATCGTTGATATCGGAGCTCCGGAAATCCACCTGCTGGAAGTCCTGCAGATTATTGTCCGTATCCTCGTACTTGATCCCGCTCTCTTTATTGATACGGACAAAACCCTTTTGCTTTGACTGGGCTTCGCTCGCGCCGCAAGCGATGCATTCGGTCTCGTAGCCGTCCGTCTGCTGTAAGGGGTCATTGTCGTTGCCGGATACGCCATACATGTCAACGTATCCATCTACCTGCCCAGCGCCGTCGCCGTCAAAGGGATTTCTCAGATCAGAGGGGAGTCGATCCAGATTCGCCATGAGGACGACTTTTACGCCTTTATTATGCGCTTTATCAAAAGCTTCGACAAAATCCTGATCAAACGTCTTATCCCGCAGATCGAGGCGTCCTACCTGGCCGGCTGGCATCGAGCCGGTTTCGCCCATATTGACCAGGAAAGAGTGCTTCGCCGGGATTTCGCCGATCAGGTCAAGTTTCAGCCAGTCCGGCGTTTTCACGAGATCCATGCTCTTGTATTGAAGCGAATAGAACTCGGTGAGGGCTACGGTGAAATCATTGGGGTTGTAGATTTCCACAAAGCTGTGGGTTCCGGAAGAAGAAGCATCCGTACCGAAGTAGACGAAACCGACGACCAGCTTCGCGGCGCTTTCGTCCGCTTGTTCAACGGAAAGAAAATCGCTTTCCAGTTCCGCGGCTGCCGCCAGGATTCCTGTAAACATAGCCGTTGTCATGAGTAAGGCGAGAAGAAGAGACAGGATCTTTACGTTTGCTTTTTTTACCATTGCGCATAACTCCTTTTGATTTTTTTCTTGCCCTTAGCATGACAAAAACGGATGCGCCTTTCAATCAAAGCAAGGTATGCTGTATGTAAAATATTCGAAAAAAAACGCCTCGATCAAGGCGATGGAATGCTTGCGAAATCCATTACAAGCGGCTTATCCCCGTATAACGCTATACAGCGATGGGGAGAGCTTTTTCGATGTTACCGCCAGCTTCATAGCGGTCAGCCGTAGTCCACCTATATTTATGGTGAATAACAAACGAGGGTATGATATATTTATTTATATCAGAAAGTGAAACATCAGTTTTATGTAGAATGATGTAGTCGAATATAAGTGTGGAATAAAGAAGCCCACGGGAGGTAAAATGCAAAAGGAACTGAACAATACCGAAACGACAGGATGGGAGCGGGATAACAGAACTCATTTTGATGAGATCGTTCTGGCATACGATAGAGTGCGTTGGGAATACCCGAGTGAATTATATGACGATATTTTCGATTACTCAAAACCAGAAACCGGAAAACATGCAGTCGAGATTGGCGCAGGAACAGGGATATCGACAGCCCCTTTCCTCAATGCAGGGTATGAGGTCACCGCTGTCGAGATGGGTGCCAACATGACAGATTACCTGATTGAGAAATTCAGAGAAAACAGCAAGTTCAGGGTGATTACCAGCACGTTTGAGGATGTTACCCTTGAGGACGATACTTATGATTTTATCTACTCCGCATCCGCTTTTCATTGGGTGGATGCTAAAATAGGATGTCCAAAAGTGCTTCGGATGCTGAAAAAAGGCGGTACTTTTGCGCTGTTCCGAAATAACGCAAAGACGCCTTTTGGAAATAAGCTATACGACGAAAGCCAGGAGCTATACGAAAAGTATTATTACAGCTATTATTCCTCAAGCAATAGACCGACAAGAAAAACAAGAGAGGATTACTGTACTCCATCAGGAATATATGATGGATTCCGTTTTGAGAGCTTAGAGCAGTTTGGATTTACTAATGTAGCTATGAAGTTTTACGATGCTACCCGGTCATATAGCGCAGATGACTATATAACCCTTCTTGACACATACTCTGACCACAGAAGCCTGCCGGATGAGAACAGATCAGCCCTATACAAAGGGATAAGGGAAACAATAATCAAATACGGTGGTTATCAAAAATTGGATTTTCTGTTTCAACTTTATATAGGCAAGAAGCCATAGCGATTTCATATATGCAAGATAATGATAATGTCAAACAAGTCGGAGGACGATTCGTTGAAAAAAGAATATAGCGTGATCCCCTCGGCAAACAGGGCAAATCACAACGAACGCTTCTTGAACGACGGATTGCCGCTCTGAAAACTGCGCTGAGATTGATTGAGAAGGAGCAAGAATCCAATGCCTAAAAAATTACGAAAAATGCTTGGCGATGTAAACGCGCCGTCATGTGTAGCACTCCGAAACTTGATTGATACGCAAAGCAAAGACACTATCCGCAGATGGTGTCTTGGTTATGCTGCCGATAAATTATTGCCGATTTTCGAGAAGCATTGCCCCGGCGACGAACGCCCGCGAAACGCGGTAAACGCCGCCCACGATTATCTTGACGGCAAGGTGAAATTTCCAGTCGTTAAGAACATCATCTTGAACGAGTGCCATCAAGCCGCTCGTGAGCTTGACACTAACCCAACCGCGCAAGCAGCGGCGAGAGCTGTCGGGCAGGGTTCGGCGGTTGTCCATACGCTGACGCACTCGCTTGGTTTGTTCTTCTATGCGGCGGCGGCAGTCTCCTACGACCGCGTGGGATTGGACGCAAGTGATGAAGTGTATGCGGAAATCGCCGAAGAAGTATGCTTTGATTATACGGACGCGCTCCGTGCCGTCGCCGTGGAGGATGAACCGAATCCGGCAAAATTGAAATGGAATTGTTGAGGAGGCGCAGGTAATGTCAGGCAGGTTCACAGCAAATGATACTGTAAACACATATGAAAAAGTATAAGGAGCGATTTGGGTATGAGTATAAACTTGATGAGTACGCCTATAACATACACAGACAATAATGCGAAAAATATTGCCGCAAATAAAAGATCAGTTGCATCGTCATTTGAAAGCGCTCTAAAAAATGCTATCGCGGAAAAGTCTGGTATAGTTGCGAATACAGCCATTTCAAATTCGGTGATTACCGATGCGGATAAATCCGCGACATCATGCGGCTGTGAGATTGATGATGAAGGTAATGTTGTTGAATTATGCAGTGATCACGAAGAGGGAACGGATTCCACAATAACAATGACTTGCTCAGACTGTCTCAAAAAAGATGAATGCGGCCATTATCTTAATGGGGGACCAGAATTAACATTTACAGTATCAAAAGAATCAGCCGTTTCCCACGGATTGCTGCCTTTGGAAACTGGCAATAAGCAAATGTCCGGAATTAAGCAGTCTGCTTGTCCAGTTTGCGGCTCCATGATAAGCGAAGATGGAGCCTGTCCGATGTGCAGTGTGTCTTTTGCGTATCGCACGGATATTCGCAGGTAAAACGGCACGGAGTAAAGTATACGCATTGAATAAAGTGTCAAAAGCACCAGGCTCTATTTCCGCTTCCTGCGTCCGCGTTCTTTACTCGCAATAAATATGAATTGCATCACGGAAGAACTCGGCGAGACCGGGGGCTATCTTTTCATAGTTAGCCTTGAACCGTTCATCGGCAACATACATTTCGCCAAGCCCTTTGTGGTATTCCTTGCTGTAGGCAGGATAGTAAACGCAGAGCCATTGCCTGTGCAAATCACAAGCAGCCTGTGCCAACTCTCCCGCAGGGTTGCCTGTTTCAAGAGCCGTTTTCAGTTTTCTCTCATAAGCAAGCCGGAGCCGTTCTCCTTCATCGTACTGTTCTTGGGATAGCCCTTTCAATCGGGCATTGGAAGAATCCACGGCTTTATCGCTGTACATGGCGCGGATTTCAGAACCGTATTTTTGCTCGTTTTCGTCTATGAGGGATTGCTTAAAACCCTCGAATTTTTCATTATCTGTCATGGTTGTTTCCCCTTTCAGAGCGGACATGGATTTTGTGACATTGCTAATCAACGTGTCCAACCGCTCGCGCTTTTTATTCAGTTCTGCAAGGTGGCTTTGTAATGCTCGCCTCCTGTCGTAATCAGGCGCATACAGGATGCTTTTCATTTCGTCCAGAGGGAAACCCAGCTCTCGATAGAATAGAATCTGCTGTAACAGGTCAAGTTCTTTTTGGCCATAGATTCGATAGCCGGACAACTCAACCCTCGCTGGTTTCAACAGGCCGATTTCATCATAATACCGCAGAGTGCGCGCGCTCACTCCCGACATCTTTGAGAGTTTGTTGCTCGTGTATTCCATCATTTCCACCGCCTTACAAAGTCAGTATAAACTATTCCGTAACGTCAAAGTCAATCATTATTTTCAAAAACAACCGCTACTATGAGCGGTTGGGTAACAGATGAATAGAATTGAAACGGACAGTCAGGGATTCTTATCTTTTCGAGGAGATGTGGGGTTATGTCAGATACGATTTTCAAAATCTTTCCGCGTTACTACTACCCAACATATCCCGATGAGAAAATCATCGGAGCAATGAACGCGCTTAAATTGACCTGCCCGGGGGATATTACGTTTATCAATTATGGGGGCGTACAGTTTATCGACTGCGGCGATGGGCTTGAACATATTTTTTGTCCGTGGTGCGGGTGTAAAGTGAACATGGAGTTTTGGCAAGTAGCCATGGATACAGCATATCAGGGAGATTCATTTAAGAATACGGACATTCGCATGCCTTGTTGCGATTTAGCCTCTTCGTTAGAGGAACTAATCTATGTAAAGCCATGCGGGTTTGCTACTTTTGTGATTGAAATCCTCAACCCAACAACTATACCATGTAAAGGCGATTTGCATGAGATGGGGAAATGCTTTGGAAACCCCTACTTTTTTAGGATGATTTCGGCGCATATCTGACGACGCCGAGCGATCCGAGCCATTGTTATGAGAGGCTTTTTCGTTGTGCTGTTATCGTGGCTTTTCAAAGGCGCGTTACTGCTCGTTCAGCGGACGCGTATCCTGCGGCCTCAGGTAAATATTCGTGAGGGATTTCTCACCCCAGCACCAGTCCCTGCAGTTCGTGAAGGGATGCTTTTTTTCTTTTGATTTTGTGCAGACATGATTGTAATTGTTGTACTGGCCGCAGTTTTTGCACACAATACCCGTCGCGGATATATGATTCAGCAGGTCCTCAAGTTTTCTGACCCGTTCGGTGATATACCTGACCCTGTTTACTTCCGGCATCAGCAATACCGTCCTTTCCTAAAGAATGCTTTTCCTCAGCTCGGGCATATCGCTGAGCGCTAGGTATCCGACGGGCACGTCAAAGGCGGTGATCGCGCCCCGGCGGCCCTCCCCGTATAAGCGTGAAGCCGCCCGGCAGTAGCTTAGCATGACGCTGGCGGTAAACTCCGGATTGGAAGCCAGCCTGACCTGAAACTCCATGAGCTGATCTGAGCCTTCTCCCGTGCTGCCCGACCGGATGACAAAGCCGCCGTGGGGCAGCGTATTGTGCTCCCTTTCAAAAGTATCCATATCGATGAAGGTGACCGTCGTATCGTAGGGGGCGAAATAGTTCGGCAGGGATACGATAGCCTGCCTCACCTGCTCCGGGTCGGCCCCGTCCTGAAGCACCACGTAGCAATCCCGCGTGTGCATCTGGCGGGTAGTGAAGTCCTGCCTGTCGCCGCCCCGCGCCTTCTCCAGGGTAGACCCCACCGGCACGGTATATGACCGGGCGATCTGTACCCCCGGCACGCGCTTGATGGCTTCCCCGTGGCCCTGGCTGACGCCCCAGCCCCAAAAGGTATTGGTCTTTCCTTCCGGCAGCGCCGCCCCCATGAGAACCCGCAGCACGGAGAAGAGGCCCGGATCCCAGCCGGTGGCGATCATCGCCAGCTTGCCGGAGCGCCTTGCCGCCTCATCCATGGAAGCGAAGTATTCCGGCACCTTCGCGTGGGTGTCGAAAGTATCCACGGTGTTGAATAACTCCGCCACTCTCGGCCCCTGTATGGGCAGATCCACGGAAGAGCCTATGCAGAGCAGCATAAAGTCGATCTTGCCGACGTATTCTTTCATGGCTTCCAGCTGATTGGGGTCGCGCCCGATGAAGATTTTCACCAGCTCGAAGTCGGGGTTCTGCGCGACGGCCTTCTCCGCCCCTTTACCCAGATTGCCGTAGCCGACGATGCCTATCCTTATCTTACCGGTCATACGTTTTCCCTCCTATTGAAGTTGATTAGGCAGCCCGCCAGAAGTATATCGGCCTCGTCGCCGGTGAGGGGGGCGATTGAGAAATCAAGCTTCCTGGGCGTCTCGCCCAGGAGCCAGCCTTCGATGGAGGATGTGTCCCCCTTAAGCGCTTCGCGGATGCGGGGGAAGAGTATCACGTCGTCCTTACCGAAGGGCGGCTCGCCTTCATAGAGGAAGGGGAGCATGCCCCAGTTGATGAGGTTGGAGCGATACCGCTTAGTGGCGTACTCGGCGGCGATATTCGCCCCGGCGCCCAATACCCGCTGGCAGCTCGCGGCCTGCTCCCTGGCGGAGCCGTCCCCGGGCTTACGGGCATAGATAGCGGAGCTTATGGCAAAGCCGCCGGGCCCCGCCCCTTCGAATCCGGGCACTTTACGCAGGGAGGCAAGCAGGGGAGCCAGCTCCGGATCGGCTGCGGCGGTCTCGGCGGCGGAAGGGGCAGCGGCAGCCGCGCCTGAGCCGGTCGCGCCGCCGGAAGGGGCAGCGGCAGCCGCGCCGACTGCGGCTTGGCGGCTTTCCTCCAGAGCGCGCACAGCCTTGGCCTTCCCCACATAAGCGGGGTCCTTCCGGGAGAGGGTAAACTCCGCCAAGCCCATGGGATTGGAGCGGTAGGATGAAGTCTCCCCGGAAGGGATGAGCTCGTCGGTGGTGGTCACCGGGTCGGTAATGAACGAAACCAGCTTGACGAGGGCATGCTCAGGCAGCGCGGGCATATCCGGCCAGTCGGTGATCCCCGGACCAAGCCGCAGCGCTTCTTCCGGCATGGCGCGGTTGAAGCCCTGGTAGACGCGGCTGGCATAGGGGGAGTTGTCGTAGGTATACGCGGCCAACGCGCCGTCGTATTCCACATCGGTGGCGGCGGTAAGCTTGCCCTGATTCAACGAGGTTGCGGCGATGGAGCGGGCGTCCATGAGCGCTACGGAAGCGATCTGACCGTCGCCGGGCTTGGCGCCTTCCCGGCTGGGGAAGTTCCGCGTAGTGTGGCGGATGGAAAAGCCGTTATTTGCCGGGACGTCACCGGCGCCGAAGCAGGGCCCGCAAAAGGCGCTGCGGATGACCGCCCCCGCCCGCATCAGCGAAGACAGATAACCATTATCCGTCAGGGCCAGCATGACCGGCTGGCTGGAAGGGTAGACGCTCAGACTGTATGCGCCCTGGCCCACAGAGTTGCCGCCGATGATGCGCGCCGCCTCGCCCACGCAGGTATAAGTCCCCCCCGCGCAGCCGGCGATGACGCCCTGGTCTGCGTAAAGATGGCCGCCCACGATCTTGTCCCGCAGGGAAAAGCGGACGGCGGGATTATCAATGAGCCTTTGGCAGTCCTCTTCGGCTTTAGCGAGTATGTCCTCCAAGTTAGCCTGAAGCTCGTGTATCGTGTAAGCGTTGCTGGGATGCATGGGCAGGGCGATCATCGGCTCGACCTTAGAAAGATCCACGCGGATGAGGCTGTCATAGTAAGCGCCCGCCTGGGCGCCCAAGGGCTTGTACGCCTCGGGCCTGCCGTGGACTGCCAGGCACTCCTTGACGGCGTCGTCAGCCGGCCAGATGGAGGACAGGCAGGTGGTCTCCGTGGTCATGACGTCGATCCCGTTTCGGAAGTCCATATCCAGGGAAGCGATCCCCTCGCCGATGAATTCCATGACTTTATTTTTCACGAAGCCATTGTCAAATACGGCGCCGATGAGCGCCAGGGCTACATCCTGCGGGCCGACGCCCCGCCGGGGGCTGCCGGTGAGCTCCACGGCTACCACCTGGGGGTAGTCGGCGTCCCAGGTCTGGCGCAGGAGCTGCTTAGCCAGCTCGCCGCCCCCTTCGCCTATGGCCATCGTACCCAGGGCGCCATAGCGGGTATGGCTGTCGGAGCCCAGGATCATGGAGCCGCAGGCGGCCATCTGCTCCCGCATATACTGATGGATCACCGCCAGATGGGGGGGCACATAGATACCGCCGTACTTCCTGGCGGCGGTAAGGCCGAATACATGGTCGTCCTCGTTGATGGTGCCGCCTACCGCGCAAAGGGTGTTGTGGCAGGTGGTCAGCACATAAGGCACGGGGAAGACCGTCATGCCGGAAGCCCGGGCAGTCTGGATGATGCCCACATAAGTGATGTCGTGGCTCGCCAGGGCGTCGAAGCGTATCCGGAGCTTGTCCGGCGAAGGCGAAGTGTTGTGGGACTGGAGTATGCCGTAGGAGATAGTCCTGCGCCGCCCGGTTGCCCGGTCGGCTTCCATGCCGGCCCCGCCCAGCGCGGCTTCACCGGCGGTATCGTCTTCCATGAGGCGGCCGTCCGGCAGCAGCCAGGCGCCCTTGTCAACTAATGTTATCATGTAAGCTCCTTTACTTCACGACGATATTGACCAGCTTGCCGGGGACGCTTACGACTTTCACGACCTGCCTGCCCCCGATGGCTTCCTTCGCCCGATCCATAGCCAGTATTGTGCTCTGCAGCTCATCCTGCTCCATGGTGACCGGCACCGTCAGCCGGCCCCTGACCTTGCCGTTGATCTGGAAGGCCACTTCGATCTCTTCCCGGGCCAGGGCCTCCTCGCGGAAAGCCGGCCATGCTTCCATATGGATGCTTTGCGTATAGCCTAACTCCGCCCACAGCTCCTCGGCGATGTGGGGGGCGAAGGGCGCCGTAAGCCGGATCAGGCTTTCCAGGCACTCGCGGGCCACGGAAGGATCCATGCCGCCCTTGTCTTTGTACTGGTACAACGCGTTCACCAGCTCCATCACGGCGCTTACCGCCGTGTTGAAGTTGAAGCGGTTTTCCACGTCGTCGGTGACTTTCTTGATGGTCCCGTGGAGGATACGGAGCATGTCCCTTTCCGCCGGGGGAAGCTGCGCCGAAGGGGGAGGCGGGGCCGCGCCCTTCAGGGCGGGGCACTCCAGCAAAGAAAGATAAACGATGCGCCACAGCCTGCCGAGGAAGCGGTAAGAGCCTTCCACGCCCTGCTCGCTCCACTCCAGGTCACGCTCCGGGGGGGCGGCAAAGAGGATAAATAGCCTGGCCGTGTCGGCGCCGTACTTGTCGATGATCTCCTCGGGGCTTACCACATTGCCCTTGGACTTAGACATCTTGCCCCCGTCCTTCAGCACCATGCCCTGGGTCAGCAGATTGCGGAAGGGCTCGTCTACGCCCACAAAGCCCATATCCCTCAGGGCTTTGACAAAGAACCGGGCGTACATCAGATGGAGTATGGCATGCTCCACGCCGCCTATATACTGGTCTACGTCCATCCAATAGTCCGTCTTCTCCCGGCTGAAGGCTTCGCTCTCATTTCCCGGGTCCGTATAGCGCAGGAAATACCAGGAAGAGCATACAAAGGTATCCATGGTATCGGTCTCCCGCCGGGCTTTGCCGCCGCATTTGGGGCATGTGGCTTCATAGAAGGACGGATAGAAATTCAAGGGGGATTCCCCCGTGGGCTTAAACTCCACATCCAGGGGAAGCATCACGGGGAGCTGATCTTCGGGCACAGGTTGGGGGCCGCACTCGGGGCAGTACACGATAGGGATGGGCGCCCCCCAGTACCGCTGGCGTGAGATGAGCCAGTCCCGCAGACGGTAATTGATCTGCGCAGCCGCCAGGCCCCTGCCCTCCAGCCATGCTACGATCTGTTTTTTCCCTTCCTCATTGGGCAAGCCGTCAAACTGGGCGGAGTTGGCCATGAAGCCCTCGCCCACATAGGCGCCGGCCATATCTTCGAGGCGCAGATCTTCGCCCTCCGGCTGGATAACGAGCTTGACGGGTAAATGATACTTATTGGCGAATACGAAGTCCCGTTCGTCATGGGCGGGTACGCCCATCACCGCGCCGGTACCGTACTCCAGGAGCACATAGTTGCCCACCCATAAGGGGACGTCTTCCCCCGTCGCCGGGTTTACGGCGTAAGCACCGGTGAAGATACCTTCCTTTTCCATCTCGGTAGAGGTGCGGTCTACGTCGCTGAGCTTCTGCACCTTACGGACGAACTCCCTGACGTCCTCTTCATACGAAGTGCCCGCGATCACCTTCTCCACGAGGGGGTGCTCGGCGGCCAATACCATATAGGTGACGCCGTATATGGTGTCCGGCCTCGTGGTGTATACCGGGAGGGGGTCGCCTGTGCCGGCTACCTTGAAGACCAGCTGGGCGCCTTCGCTCCTGCCGATCCAGTTTTCCTGCATGGTCTTGACCTTGTCCGGCCACCCGGGGAGCTGGTCAAGGCTGTCCAGGAGCTCCTGGGCGTAGTCGGTGGTCTTGAAGTACCACTGATCCAGGGCTTTCTTCCCCACGAGGGCGCCGCAGCGCTCGCAGGCGCCGTCCACGACCTGCTCGTTGGCCAGCACCGTGGCGCAGTCGGGGCACCAGTTCACATAACCGAGCTTTTTATAAGCAAGCCCCTTATGATAGAGCTGTAGGAATATCCACTGGGTCCAGCGGTAGTAATCCGGCAGGCAAGTGGCTACTTCCCGGCTCCAGTCGTAGCTGATGCCCATGCTTTTCAGCTGGCGCCGCATGTTGTCGATATTATCCATAGTCCACTCCGCCGGGGGCACGGCATTTTTGATCGCCGCGTTCTCCGCAGGCAGGCCGAAGGCGTCCCAGCCCATGGGGTGTAGGACATTGTAGCCCCGCATGGACTTGAACCGGGCCAGTACGTCGCCGATGGAGTAGTTCCGCACATGCCCCATATGGCAGTGGCCGGATGGGTAAGGGAACATCTCCAGGCAGTAATATTTCGGCTTACCCTTGTCCTCGGATACATGCCAGGCGTCCGTCTTCTCCCAACGGGCCTGCCACTTGGCTTCTAATTCCTTATGTTGGTACCGCTCGTCCACGACCGCATTCCCCCAAAACGAAAATATATGAAATTATACTCCAAACCGGCTGGTACAGTCAATTATTTGCAGTCGGCGCTGTTATCATATATAATAGTCAAGTATACCCGCTGTTTCGCGGGCGTTATCCTTATTATGGAAGGGGTTTCCTTCGATGCCGGTCACTCCTCAAGGACGGACGCAGCCGGGCTCCCGGCCGCGTAAGGCTAAGAAAAGAAGGCTGTCGCCAAAAGGGCGGCGGCTCCTCATCGCGCGGGTCGTGCTTTTGCTGCTTATCATGCTGTGTATAACGGCGTTCACATTCGTATTCTCCGCCCTGGTCACAGGCCGCGGCGGCGTGCTCAGCCGGATCGCGGGGGATCTGCTTTCGCCCGGGGCGCCAAAGCTCACGATACAGGACGCGAAGCACGAGTACAAAGTCAGCCCACTGAGCCAGACCCTTACGCAGGAATTCAAGAGCTTCCTCAACTCGTATACGGCTTACGAAGAAAACCTGGGGATATTTGTGCTGAATACGGAAAACCCTTCCGCCGCCGATCTTCAGAATCAAACGCCCTTCCAAAGGGAGCTTGCCAAGAACGGCTATTCCCCCCAAGCACTGACCGTGACGGAGCTGGCGGACAGGAAGATATCCTTCCCCACGGCGCCCACGGTGGTGGATACTTATCTCTTTTTCCCGGACGCTTTCTACTACTCCAGTTCCCTGGAGGAGGTCAACACCCTGATACCGGATACGGACGGCATTTGCTACGTGCTGATTTCCGCCATATGGGAAGCGGAGCGAAGCCGGCAGAAGGCGAGGAGCGGGCTGTACTGCTTCGCCATCACCTTTGACCGGCCCGCTGTGTTCAGTATGAATACCGAGGATATAGACCCGGGGGAGCTGCTTGTGTTCTATGCCGAGTACCTGATGCCCGGGGAGCCGGTGACCGTGCAAAGCAGCTTGCCGTTAAACCTGCAGTTTTCCCCTTACGGCAAGCGGCAGATGATCGCCCTCGCGCCTATCAGCTACGACATCCGCCCGGGCACGTATAGCACGACCTTGAGCGCCGGCGGCGTGAGCAAGACCTTCGACATCACGGTCAAGGACAAGGAGTTCGCCGTGCAGTACGTGACCATCGACCCCCAGATCGTGGCGGAGACCCGCAACGAAGAGACGAATATGGAGTTCCAGGACAGGATCAATCCAATACTAGCCGAGCATCTCCCCGAGCTTCTGTGGCGGGGCAGAGCCACCCTGCCCGTGCCGGAGGGCAAGGTGCTGACATTATTTGGCTCGCGGCGCTACATCAACGACGATGTGAATTCCTACCGGCATTCGGGCCTTGACCTGCAGGCCCCTGTGGGCACCGAGGTCCATGCAATCAACGACGGCAGGGTGCTTTTCGCCGATTACCTGGCCTATACCGGGCACACGATACTGATCGAGCACGGCCTTGGGCTGAAGAGCTGGTATTATCATATGGACGAGCTGCTTGTGGCGCCCGGGGATAATGTCCACAAGGACGACGTCATCGGCTTGTCCGGCGATACGGGCTTCGCCGCGGAGCCCCATCTGCACCTGACCCTGTCGGTGGGCGAGACGTACATCAACCCGGTGACCGCGCTCAATCAGCAGTTATTCCTGGAGCCTATGTGACGGTTCTTGGGCACAGTGGGCACAATGGGGACGGTTCTTTTGTGCGTTTCGATGACACAAAAAGAACCGTCCCCTCTGTGTCCGCCGTGTCTTAGGGGCGCCTTTCCCAGCAGCAGTTTTTCGCTTTGCGGCCGCTGCCGCAGGGGCAGGGGTCGTTGCGGCCTATGCCCTTCCAGCGGGACTGCATATACGCGCGGAGCTCGCCCATGACCGCGCCTGGCGTATAGCGCTTTTCCGTAAGGAGCGCGATGAGCTTCGCGGCGGGCTCTGCGTAGGAAAAAAAACGGCTCAAGCCTTTGCAGAGATGATTGAGCCCCGGCTCGCCGTCATCCGTGAAGTCGAAGCGGTCTTTGGGGCAGCCCCCGTTGCACACCGCAAGCCAGGGGCAGGCCAGGCACAAGCCGGGCAGGCTGCCGCTCTTGGCTTCCCCGAAGCGGAGCTGGGCCGGCGAATCGGCCAGGGCGCCCAGATGGGACGAGGATATATCGCCGATCCGGTGGCTGGCGTCCACATAGTGGTCGCAGGCATACACGCCGCCGTCCAACTCCACGATGAGCGCCCGCCCGCAGGAGGGGGCCATCCAGCACAGGCTCGTTTCCCCTCCCGACCAGACCCGGATGGCTTCCGCGAAGAATTGTATATCCAGGCGCCCAAGGTCGTGGAGGGCCCATTCGTCAAATACCGAGCATAAGAAATCCCCATAACCCTCGCCGGATACGCTGTCCGATGTCGGATTACCGTCGCCGTCCCTGCGGAGGATGGGGATGAACTGTATCCACCCCGTGCCCAGGCTCCTGAGCGCCCGGTAGACGGCCAGGGGCTCGTCCGCAGAGGATGAGGTCACCGTGCACAGCAGATCCGGCTGCACGCCGTGGGCCTGCAGGCGCCGGACGGCTGCGGCGGCCTGCCCGTATGTGCCGCCGCCGCGATGGTCTTTCCGGTATTCGTCATGTATCCACTGGGCGCCGTCGATGCTCAGGCCTACGTCGAAGCGGGCCTCAGCCAGGAAGGCGCACCATTCGTCGTCCAGAAGGAGCCCGTTGGTCTGGAGATTGTTCCAGCAACTCCATCCTTC
The DNA here is from genome assembly GCA_009782505.1 of Clostridiales bacterium. Classification (GTDB taxonomy): domain Bacteria; phylum Bacillota; class Peptococcia; order DRI-13; family UBA5745; genus WRMS01. The sequence continues at coordinate 23,177 of WRIW01000016.1, read as the reverse complement.
CGGGAGGTAATGGTTCTGCAGCTCCACCGCCAGGCGGTAGAAGTCCAGGCCGGCGAGGGTTGGTTCGCCGCCGTGCCAGGTAAAGCTCACCGCCGGGCCCCGGCTTGCCTCGATGTACTGGCGGATGAAGCGCTCAAGGGTCTCATCCGCCATACGGGCGGGTCGGGAAGCCTGGCCGGGATACTCCGTCCGCAGATAATAGCAGTAGCTGCACTCCAGGTTGCAGCGCGAGCCCACGGGCTTAGCCATCACGACGAAGGGCTGCGCCGCCGCGCCCGGTTGCGCCGCTGTGCCTGGCTGCGCCGTTGTTTCCGGCTGCGTCATGCCCGGCCGTAGAGGTGCTTATCGTAGAAGGCGAAGACCTTTTCCCAGGAATCCATAGCCTGTACCGGGCGGTAGGCGTCCCGGTCATGGGACCAGAAGCCGTGGCCCGCGCCGTCGTAACGGTGGAATTCGTAGTCCTTCCCGAGCTTCTTCAGGACTGCTTCGTGCTGATCCACCTGCTCCGGCGTAGGGAACTTATCGTCGTTTCCGAATATGCCCAGCAGCGGGCAGCTCAGGTCGGCGGCATAATCGATAGGGGCGACGGGATTAGCCGGCGTCAGATCTTCCTTAGCCATGATCACGCGGCCGCCCCAGCAGTCCACTGCGGCGTGAAGCCCCTCGACCCGGCATCCGGCGAGGAAGGCATGGCGCCCGCCTGAGCACATGCCGATGACGCCTACCCTGCCGTTGGCATAAGGCTGCGAGGTCAGATACTGTAAAGCGCCCTCGCAGTCCCCCATCACGCAGTCGTCCGGGACGCCGCCGCCTTCCCGGGCCTTAGCGGAGATCTCGCCGGGCTTCCCGTGGCCGAAGCGTTCATAGATATTCGGGCAAATCGTGGCGTACCCGTGCTGGGCGAACCGGCGGGATATCTCCCAGTTCATCTCATCCCAGCCCGGCATGTGGGAGATCAGGATGACGCCGGGAAAGGGCCCTTCCCCAAGAGGCCTAGCGTAGTAAGCGCGGATACGGTCGCCGCCGTAACCCTGCATGGTGATGGTTTCCGCCAGCATGCCCGCATAAGCGTCTGTTTGCAGTTGATTCCACATAATGTAAACCCCCTTCGTTTCCTAATAAGTGAATTGTATCACAAAATTTTTTTCGGGAAACGGTTTTTTGCTGTAAAAAATAAATAATTTTGGAAAAACATAGAAGGAGATACCACCTCCTTGTCGAATATTAGTATCATCTGGATATTTGTCCAAAATAAGGATGGTGCTAACTTCCAGGGAAAGGCGGTTTTTTATGCACAAATTACAGCGGATGGGGTTACTGGGAATCACGGTTTTGCTCCTGCTGGGCTTCTGGGCAGGGCTCTGGTATCAAGGGCAGAGGAGGGGGGATACGCTGATTCTGGCGGCGGAGGGCGGCGTGATCGATGGCAGCGAGAACGCAGCCGGGGAAGGCGGAGGCGCGGCCGGAAACGGAAGCGCGGCGGCATATGGCGCGGGCGAAGGCGCGATGGGAGGGCCGGACGCGGAACCTGGCGCGGGGCTGAACGCGGGATCGGAGGAATGGGCCTACGGCGGAGATCCGGGCTACGGGCCGGCTCAGGACGGGAGTAGATATAGCGAAACGGGCGGCAGAGGCGAGATGATGGCTGTCCACGTAGTAGGCCAGGTAGCGTCGCCCGGTTTGTATTTCCTGCCGCCGGGGAGCAGGATATACGACGCGGTCATGGAGGCGGAGCCGGAAGAGGACGCCGACCTGGGCAGGATCAACATGGCCCAGCCGATAGAGGACGGCATGCAGATCAGGGTGCCGGTCATCGGGAAAGCGTCGCCCTGGGACGGGGACGCCCTGGTGGTCAGAGCCCCCGGCAGCCAGGAAACCCCCGGCGGCGGCGCGGGCAGCGGCGATGGCGGAAGCGGCGTGGGCAGCAGTTCAGGCGGAAGCGGCGCGGCGTCGGCGAATACCGGCAAAATCAACATCAACAAAGCTTCGGCGAAGGAGTTGGAAGCCCTGCCGGGCATAGGGCCCGCTTACTCCCAGCGGATAGTGCAGTACCGTGAGCAAAACGGCGGCTTTAAGAGCATTGAGGATCTACAAAAGGTCAAGGGGATAGGTCCGGCGAAAATGAGCGAACTCCGGGAGCTGGTATGCGTTTCCTAGGCGGCTCAGGCGGAAGTGCGTGGATACACAGAGGAGCGCTGAAGGATTATCTGCCCGAGCCCTCACTGAGGAAGGCGGCCGTAGCCTTTGCCGCCGGCATAGCCGTGAGCGGGCTGGTGGGCGCCGGTATCATGCCGGGGGCCGCGGCGGCGGCGGAAGCGGGAGCGGCTGCGGCTTTCCTCTGCCTGGCGGTGTTGATGGGGGGCAGGCGGCAGCGGGACTTGGAGATGAGCCCCGAGGAAGTCGGGCGGATCAGCGCCTGCTTGGGCATTTGCATGCTGGCCCTGTTCTTCTGCCTGGGGATGTTTCGGCACAGCGGCGCCGCTTGGCCCGGGGCGGGGCGCGACTTTACGGAAGGCTTCCCTGTGAGCGGCGCCGGCGTCGTCGAAGAGATCAAGCCCCTGGCGGCTAGCGCCTATGCCGGCCCCCGCTACCAGGTGACGCTGCGGCTGCTGGACCATGGCGGCAGCGACGCCAAGCTCTGGCGGCGGCAGAAGAAGATATTGCTCACCGTCCGCTTCGACCGGGGGGGCGAGGGGGAAGCCCTTGGCGAGGCCTTTGGAAAGGAAGTTCTCCCCGGCGCCAGGGTCTCCTTCACCGCCGCCGTCAAGCACAGCGAGAAGCCGAGAAACCCGGGCGAATTCGACTACGGCGCGTACCTCCGCACGAAGGGGGTCTACTGCCGGGGCGAGGCTGAGGGGCGGCTTGTAGTGATGGAGCGAAAGCCAGATAGGGTACAGCGTCTCATCGCGTCGGCGAGGGGCAGTATCATCACGCAAGTAGAGCGCCATCTTGACCCGAAAGCCGCCGGTGTCGTGGCGGGCTGCCTTCTGGGGAACCAGACTTTGATGGAGAGGGAGGACAGGGAAGTTTACCGGCAGGCGGGCGTCGCCCATCTATTTGCGGTTTCCGGCACTCATGGCGGCATAATCCTGACCCTGGCCCTGCACCTGGAGCGCTTGGGCCCCTTCCGGAAGCGAAAGGGGCTGAGCCGGGCGCTGGCTTTGGGGCTGCTGCTTTTCTACCTGTGCCTGACGGGCTTCCCCCTATCCATGAAGCGGACCTTCGTTATGGCCTGCATGATGCAGGGGGCGGTACTCCTGGGCCGCAAGGGGGAGACCTTGGACGCCTTAGCCGCCGCCGTCTTTGTTTTGCTCTGGCTTAGCCCCCAGGCACTCTTCAGCTCGGGCTTCCAGCTCTCTTTCGGGGTGACCTGGGGCATCATCCACCTCAACCCCTGGCTGCGGAAACTGCTGCCTTCCTGGCTTGCCGTGCCTGTCGCCGCCCAGCTGGCAGCCATGCCGGCGCAAGCCTTCTGGTTCTACCAGATCCAGCCGGCCGGCTTCCTCATCAATCTGGGCGCGGTGGCTATGATGCCGCCTCTGCTCCTCCTGTCCGCTCTGGCCGCATTAGCGGGATTCTTCGGCGATGGGCTGGCCGCCCTGCTCTGGCAGGCGCCCGGGTTCCTGGCTTCGATCCTTGACCGCGCCGCGTTTATGTGGACGTCGCTGCCTTTCGCCTCGGTGAACATCAAAGCATACCCCTGGCCCGCGTATGTGCTCTGCGGGTTTTGCCTGTGGCTCCTGCCGGGCATGAAGGTGAAGGAAGCAGCCCTGGAGCAATGGCTCTACCAGCGGTATCTGCGGAAAAAGCGGCAGGCTGACTGGCGCCGTTGGCAGGACTGGCGGGGGGAGAAGCAGCGGCAGATTAGGGAGAGAGAAGCCGGGGGCAGGGCGTATGAGGAGGAAAGCGGCGTCCCGGATACATTCTCCGCCAAGGAAACGAACCCAGGTTTAGTATGGCGGCTCTGGCAAAACCGTAAGCCGGCGGGAGCGGCGCTGGCCGCCCTGGGCCTGGCGGCGTACCTCCTGCTGCCCGGACCTTTGTATATCTGCTTCCTGGATGTGGGGCAAGGGGACGGCGTCTTTCTGAAGATGCCGTCGGGTTGTACCTGGATGATCGACGGGGGCAGCAGCAACGTTGGCCGCCTGGCGGATTACCGCCTGGCGCCCTTTCTCCGCAGCCAGGGGGTCAACCGCCTGGATTATGTCCTCCTGAGCCACATGGACGAGGATCACGTATCTGGCGTCAGGGAGCTGCTGACGGCAGGCTGGCCCATCGGCTGCCTTATCTTGTCGCCCCAGGCGGCGGCGGAAGAGGCGGGAAAGGAGCTCATCGCCCTCGCCCGGGAGAAGGGCGCGAAGTCGGTCTGCCTCTCCGGGGGGCAAGCCATCCGGGACGGGCAGGTCGCCCTCCGCTGCCTGTACCCCGGGGAAGCCGACGGCGGCGGCGCCAATGAGCTTTGCCTTGTCGTCGAGCTTACGTACAAGCGCTTTTCCCTTTTGCTCACCGGGGATATCGACAGCAGGATCGAGGAAGAGCTGCGCGGCGCCTGGTCCGGGGCGAGCCTGCTTAAGGTAGCCCACCATGGCTCGAAGTACAGCACCGGCGCGGATTTCCTGGAAAGAGTCAAGCCGCGGGTCTCTGTGATATCCAGCAGCAGGAACAATATCTACGGGCATCCCAGCCCGGATACCCTGGAGCGGCTGAATGAAGCCGGCAGCCTCGTTTACATGACGATGGAGAGGGGGGCCGTCCGGGTGACCACCGACGGCAAAAGCTTCCGGGTGGATTGTTTTATCAATGATTAATGGCGGGACAAGCGTCGCTCCATATGGTATAATATCTCTACTTAGCGAGCCTTGCGCGAGCTTAGTAGAATAGATACTATACCCTTAACGAATGCAAGCTGGAAGCGCAGCATGAGTTTAGTCGTATGGTATAATAACTGCCAAGCGGACGTCCGGCTAAGGCTACATAGCCTTTGGATCATGGGCGTAGCTCATCATAGGAGGTGCAAAATGTCGATCGTAACGCTTACGACGGAAAACTTCGAGGCGGAGGCATTACAGGCGAAGGAACCGGTGTTGGTGGACTTTTGGGCGGAGTGGTGCGCCCCTTGCAGGATGCTGTCCCCCCTGGTGGAGGAGATCGCCGGGGAAATGGCGGGAAAAGTCAAGTTTGGGAAGCTCAATGTAGACGAGGCCCCGGCTTTGGCCGCGTTGTACGGCGTCCAGAGCATACCAACGCTGCTGTTATTTAAGGAAGGCAAGGTCGCGGCGACTTCCATCGGCGTCAGGCCCAAAGCGGAAATCATGAAGCTTTTTGGGGCTTGACCGGGCATGGCTGCGAAGACCGGCAAGAAAACCGATAGAAAAGGGCCGGTTCCTTACCGGGCGGCTGCCGGGGAGATCGGCGCGGGCGATATCAAAGCGGTGTATCTGCTCTATGGGGATGAAGGTTATCTCCAGGATCGGTTCATCGCCAAGCTCAGGGATGCCTGGCTGGGCGGCGATACGGGCGGCGGGGATTGGAGCAGGGAAGACGGCAGGGGGATGACACAGGCCCAGGCTGTGGATCTGGCCGGGCAGATGACGCTTTTCTCCGACCGGAAGCTGCTGGTCATCGACGAGCCCGCCTTTATCCCGGCAGGCAAGGAGCAGGGGAAAGGGAGCGGGGAAGCTCCGGGGGTGGACGGCCCGCCGATGGAAGAAGCCGGCGGGGAGACCGGAGCCGAAGGGGCGCCGCGGCAGCGGCACAAATCCGTACCCCAGCCGGAGTTGCCCCTCGTGGCGTACCTGGAGCAGCCCGCCGCCGGCGCCTGCTTGGTGCTGCGCTGCCCGAAAGGCAAGCCCGACCGCAGGCATAAGCTGGTGGCGGCGATCGCCGGGGCAGGCGGGCTGGTGGAGGCGGCCGCCCTGGATCCCGGAGACCGGCTCCCCTACCTGAAGGAGGCGCTTCAGCAGACCGGCAAGCAATGCGCCCGGGGCGTATTGGAGAAGATATCCCGCCAACCGGGCAGCCTGGCTTTTTGCGTGCGTGAGCTGGAGAAAGCCGCGGCATACGCGGGGGAAGAAAGCGAGATCACGGAGGAAATGGCCGACGCTGTGCTTACGCCCAGCCTGGAGTCCAATATATTTCGCCTGGTGGACGCCTTGGGGCAGCGCCGGGAAGCGCGCGCCTTGCAGGAGCTCAGGGCGCTCCTGGACAACGGGGAGCCGCCTTTCTCCATATTCGCGATGATGCTCCGGCAGTACCGCCTGATCTTCCGCGCCAAAGCGTGCCTGCAGGCGGGAATGGGGCGGACGCAGATCGCCCAGACCCTCAAGGTGTTACCCTTCGCGGCGGACAACGCGGCGGCGCAGAGCAAGTATTATTCATTTCCAGAGCTGGAAAACGCAATGGAATTATTTTGCGATAAAGACCTCGCCATGAAAAGCGGCATACCTTACCGCCAGGCGCTAGAGGATCTGATCATCGCGTTAAGACATTAAGGAGGAAACCGGCATGCATCAAATCAAAGAAGATCTATACTGGGTCGGCGTCAAGGATTGGGAGCTGAAGAAGTTCCACGGGTATGAGTTCACCACGGAAAACGGCTCGACTTACAACTCTTATCTCATCAAGGGCGGCAAGATGACCGTGCTGGTGGATACCTGCTGGGGGCCGTTCAAAGAGCAATATCTGGAGCATCTGGATCATACGGTAGGGCTTGGGAATATCGACGCCCTGATATGCCAGCATACCGAGACGGATCACAGCGGCGCCATGACGCTGCTGCGGGAAAAGCGCCCCGAGCTGCCCGTGTACTGCACGGCGAAGGCTAAGCAATTCCTGGAAAGCCAGTACCACAAGGAATGGAACTGCGTCACCGTCAAGACGGGGGACAAACTGGATATCGGCGGGTATGAGCTGACATTCATCGAAGCGCCTATGCTCCATTGGCCGGACAGCATGTTTACGTATGTAGGCGGTATGGCGGCGCTGCTGTCCAACGACGCCTTCGGCCAGCATATCGCCACGGGCCATCTCTATAACGACCAGGCCGACCAGTGCCTCCTATGGCAGGAAGCGGTGAAGTACTACGCCAATATCGTCTCCCCTTACGCAAAGATGGTGAAGCCGAAAGTCGATCAGTTTCTGGGGCTGGGCCTGCCCCTGGAGATCATCTGCCCCAGCCACGGCGTGATCTGGCGGGAAGACCCTATGCAGATAGTGGACCGGTATGTGGAGTGGTCCTCCGGGTACAAGGAAGAGCAGGTAGCGATCATCTACGACACCATGTGGCTGGAGACCAGGGACATGGCTGAGGCATTAGGCAGGGGCGTAGCCGGCGCCGGTATGACGGCAAAGGTGATCAACGCCTCGAAGACCGACGAGACCCATGTGATGACAGACGCGTTTTGCTCCGCCGGCATCCTGGTAGGCTCCCCCACGGTCAACAACGGCGTCTCCGTAGCCATGGCTTCCATCATGGAAGGCTTGAAGCATCTCAAGCTCCAGGGCAAAAAGGGCGCCGCTTTCGGCTCCTACGGTTGGAGCGGCGAGGCGCCGGGGATACTCCAGGCCCGCTTGGAAGAAGCCGGGGTCGAGATCGCCGGAGGGCCTTTTAAGCAGCTGCACAACCCCACGCCGGAGGAGCTGGCAAAGCTGGAGGAGTTTGGCCGGCAGTTTGCCGAGGGCCTGCGCGGGGCGTAATGCGTATGACGAAAAAAAAGCTCATGTTCACCTTTGGCACCCGGCCGGAAGCCGTCAAAATGTGCCCGTTGATACTGGAATGCCAAAAGCGGACGTCGCGGTTCGACACGGTAGTCTGCCTGACGGGCCAGCACGCCGAGATGCTCACCCGTGTGCTGGACTACTTTCAGATAGAGCCGGACTATAATCTGGAAGTCATGAAAGATGAGCAGACCCTCACCGACGTCACCGTGGCGGTGCTGGAGAAGCTCGGGCCGGTGCTGGAGAAGGAAAAGCCGGACATCCTGCTGGTACACGGGGATACGACGACAAGCTTTGCCGGGGCGCTGGCGGCATTCTACCGGCAGATACCCGTCGGCCATGTGGAAGCGGGCCTGCGTACCAATGATTTCACATCGCCGTATCCTGAGGAGTTCAACCGCCAATGCGTGGACATGCTCGCCGGTTACCACTTCGCGCCTACCCAATGGGCGGCGGGGAACCTGGCCGGCGAGAACCGGGACCCGGCAAGGATATTCGTCACCGGCAATACAGTCATCGACGCCATCCGGACGACGATCCGCCAGGAGTATCGTCACCCGGAGCTGGACTGGGCGGCGGATTCCACCCTGATACTGGTGACCGCCCACCGGAGGGAAAACCTGGGCCAACCTATGGCTCAGATGTTCTCCGCCATACGGAGGATAGCGGACGACAATCCGCATACCAAGGTGATCTACCCCATCCATAAGAACCCAAAGGTGCGCAGGGCGGCGGATCAGTACCTGCGGGATCATGAGCGTATACGCCTCATCGAACCTCTGGACGTCTTTGATTTCCATAACTTTATGAGCCGCTGCCATATCATCCTGACGGATTCCGGCGGCCTTCAGGAGGAAGCCGCCGCCGTGAGAAAACCCGTGCTCCTTATGCGCAATACTACGGAGAGGCCGGAAGGGGTGGAGGCGGGCGTCATCGATATGGTGGGCACGGAGGAGGAAGCGATCTACCGGGCGGCTTCCCGCTTGCTTAAGGACGGGGAGCTCTACCGGAAGATGACCGGCGGCCCGAACCCCTTCGGCGACGGGTTCGCCTCGTTGCGCATAGCCGATATATTGGAGAAGGCTCTGCTTAGCGGCGGGTAGGAGGCGGCGCGCCCGGCCCATGAAAAAGAGCCTCCGCGGAAACCGGGAAGCTCAAACCAAACAGGGGTAAAACTGTATCGCGTAGGCAAGCCCGCGATTTGTTGGAAATAAGTCGCAGCAATACTAACCGGCGCGGTTCAGCGCCTTGGTCAGCCGGGACTTTTTCCGGCTGGCGGTGTTCTTATGAATAACGCCTTTCGTCTCGATCCGGTCAATGGTCTTGATCGCTTTCGTCAGTTCTTCCCGGGCCTTGTCCTGATCGTCGGCCTTCAGAGCGGTTTCGAAACGGCGGATGGCGGTTTTCATCATAGAGCGGTAAGCGGCGTTCCGCTTGGTGCGGATACGGATCACCTGGGACCGCTTCATCGCGGATTTGATATTTGCCATGTCCTTACTTCACCTCCCTCTGCCAGCAGCCTGATGATAACTAGCTGAAACATTGCTATGTTATCACTGCGCGGGGGAGATTTCAAGGTTTATTTTGCCAATCCGGTTGAATTAACAGGTTTTATATGGTAATACATATACTATATTGAAGCCGGAGGCTTTTTTCGCGGAGGTTCGATGGAGGCACAGGGGAAGGAAACAGTGGCAAGGGCAGCCGGGCTGCTCATGGCGTCTACCATACTGTCCAGGATACTGGGGTATGTGCGGGATATCATCATCGCGGCTTCTTTCGGCCAGACCAGGGTCACGGACGCTTATCATTCCGCTTTTTCCATACCGGATTTTCTGTACAACCTGCTTGTGGCGGGGACGGTGACGGCGGCGTTTATCCCGGTATTTACGCGATACATCGCCACGGATCGTCAGGACGAGGGCTGGGAGGTAGCCAGCACCGTATTCAACATCACCATGGCGGTCATGCTCTGCGGCGTGGCGGCGGCGGCGGCCCTGGCGCCGTGGATCGTATCGAAGCTGGTGCCGGGCTACGAACCCCAGTACAAGGCGCTGACGGTGACCATGACCAGGATCATGCTGATCCAGGCGTTCTTCATGGCCCTGAACGGCATCTGCCAGGGCGTACTGAACTCTTACCGGAGATTCCTGGGCCCTGCCGTCGCTTCCGTTATGTATAACGTCATGATCATTATCTTCGGCTTCATCCTGACAAAGCGGATGGGCATATCCGGTTTTGCCGTGGGGGTCGTGGCCGGGGCTGTGACCCAGTTCATCATCCTGGTGGCGGGCCTGTGGAGAGTGGGCTTGCGCTACAAGCCGGTCATACTCTGGCGCCACCCCGGCGTGAAGCGGATATTCCTCCTGATGATCCCAGTATTGCTCAGCTATGCCCTGAACCAGATCGGCTTATTTGCCCAGCAGAATCTCTCTTCCTATCTGCCCGGCGGCTCGCTGGCAGCCATGCGCTGGGCCCAGCGGCTGATGCAGATGCCGGTCAGCATATTCGCGGTAGCCATGGTGGTGGCGATCTATCCCACCTTGAACGGCCATGCTGCCCGCAAGGAGATGGAGTTGTTTAAGTCAAGCCTGGTCTACGGGCTGCGGAATATATTTTATGTCACCCTGCCCTGTGCCGTGGGGCTGGCCATACTGAGCCGGCCCGTGGTGCGGATGCTCTACCAGCAGGGCAACTTCACCGCCGGGCATACGGCGCTCACCGCGTACACCCTGACCTACTTCTGCCTGGGACTGTTCGCCCATGGAGGCGTACTGCTGATGAACCGGGTCTTCTACGCCATGGAGAATACCTGGATACCCGTCGTCACCGGGGCCTGCACCATGACGCTTAATATCGCCCTGAACTACCTTCTGGTCAGACCCCTGGGCACCGGCGGCCTGGCGCTGGCTTTCTCCATCGCCGGCGTCGCCAACCTCATCCTCCTGCTGGGCATAGCCCGGCGCAAGATCGGCCCCTTGGGCGGGAAGGCTCTGGCAGTATCCTTCGGCAAAACCCTGGGGATATCCCTGGCGATGGGCGGGGCGGTATATATAGCCGCAAGGGTATTGGAACCTGTCGGCGCGACGTCGAAAGCCGGCCAGCTCCTCCAGGTGGGGAGCTCCCTGGCTCTTGCCTGCCTGATTTATTTTGGGCTGAGTTATTTACTTAAAATGGAAGAATTCAACATGGTTTTACGAATGATGAGACGGAAGGGAAAGACATGAATCAGGAAAACATCCGCAACTTTTGCATCATCGCCCACATCGACCACGGGAAATCCACCCTGGCGGACCGCTTGCTGGAGTACACCGGCACTTTGTCTGCCCGGGAGATGAGCACAAAGCAGGTACTTGACCAGATGGAGCTGGAGAAGGAGAGGGGCATCACCATCAAGCTGACGGCGGTGAGGATGAACTATACGGCGCCCGGCGGCGATACCTATCTGCTCAATCTCATCGACACCCCCGGCCATGTGGATTTTAACTATGAGGTATCCAGGAGCCTGGCCGCCTGCGAAGGGGCGCTGCTTGTGGTGGACGCCACCCAGGGGATAGAAGCCCAGACCCTGGCTAATGTGTACCTGGCCCTGGAGCACGACCTGGAGATCATACCGGTGATCAACAAAATCGATTTGCCCAGCGCGGATCCCGAAGGGGTCAGGAAGGAGATCGAGGAGGTCATCGGCCTGGACTGCTCCGAAGCCATACTGACGTCCGCCAAGGACGGTACGGGCATACCGGAGGTCCTACAGGCGGTGATCGACCGCATACCCTGCCCGGCGGGCGACGCTGAAGCGCCTTTTAAGGCCCTGATCTTTGATTCCAGCTTTGACGCCTACAGGGGCGCTTTGTCCTACATCCGGGTGATGGACGGGGGCGTAGCCAAGGGGGACGCCATCCAGATGATGTCCAGCGCCAAGAGGTACGAAGTGATCGAAGCGGGGGCGTTCGTGCCCGGGCTCAAGCCGGTAGAGAGGCTGGAAGCCGGCATGGTGGGCTACGTGGCCGCCAGTATCAAAAACGTGAAGGAGACCCGCGTGGGCGATACCATCACCGACGGGGACCGCCCCGCCTCCGCGCCCCTGCCCGGCTACCGCCAGGCGACGCCTATGGTGTACTGCGGCCTATACCCGGCGGAGGCCAACGACTACGACCGCTTGAGGGACGCCCTGGACAAGCTTCAGCTCAACGACGCCGCCCTGCTGTACGAGCCGGAGACTTCGGTGGCGCTGGGCTTTGGGTACCGCTGCGGATTCCTGGGCCTGCTCCATATGGACATCGTCCATGAGCGGCTGGAGCGGGAGTACGACCTGGCTTTGGTCACTACGGCGCCCAGCGTGGTCTACGAGATCATACAAACCAACGGGGAGAAGCTCCGCATCGATAACCCCGCCAAGATGCCGCCGGTGCAGAAAATCGAGGAGATACTGGAGCCTTTCGTCGCCGCCTCCGTCATGGTCCCCTCCGAGTATGTGGGGCCGGTGATGGAGCTGTGCCGGGACAAGAGGGGGGTGTTTGTCAATATGGAGTACATGACGGCTACCCGGGTGCATCTCCACTACGACCTGCCCTTGTCGGAGATCATCTACGACTTCTTCGACGAGTTGAAATCCCGCACCAGGGGATACGCTTCCCTGGACTATGAGCTCAAGGAGTACCGGGCTTCCGACCTGATCAAGCTGGATATATTGGTCAACGGAGACGAGGTGGACGCCTTATCCATCATCGTCCATAAGGATAAAGCCCAAGTCAGGGGCCGCAAGCTGGTGGTGCGCCTGCGCAGCCTGATCCCCAGGCAGATGTTTGAGGTGCCGGTCCAGGCGGCGATAGGGACAAGGGTCATCGCCAGGGAGTCGGTGAAGGCATACCGGAAGAATGTCATCGACAAATGCTACGGCGGGGACGTCACCCGCAAGAGAAAGCTGCTGGAAAAGCAGAAGGAAGGGAAGAAACGCATGAAGATGGTGGGAAATGTGGAGATACCCCAGGAGGCATTCATGGCGGTGCTGTCCCTGGATGATGAAGACTAGGGGTATAGAGCAAAACACGGCGCAGGGTATGGGATTGTATGTCCATATCCCTTTTTGCGCCTCCAGGTGCGCGTATTGCGATTTCCCTTCTACGGCCGGGCTGGGCCGGCGTTGGCAGGAGCGCTACATGAAGGCGATACTCATGGAGTGGGAGCTGTACCGCCGGGGCGGCGCAAGCGGCACAGCCGGGGTGTCCGGCGCTGATGGCGCCACGGCTGCCGGCGGCTTGACGCGCCCGGAAGCGCGATGGAGCACGGTATACTTCGGCGGAGGCACGCCCACGTATCTGGACGAGGATATACTGGAAGGGATCATCGCGGGGCTACTGCGGGGGGCGGAAGGGACGCCAAGCGCGCCGGGGCGGGGCAAGGGCGACGATACCCCTTATGCCGCCGCCGCCGCGGAATTCACCGTAGAAGCGAATCCGGGGACGCTCACCGAGAGCAAGCTGCGTTTGCTGCGGCGTGCCGGATGCAGCCGCCTGTCCCTCGGCGCCCAGAGCTTCGACGACCAGGCCCTTGCCTGGCTTGGCCGCGGGCACGGCGCGGAGGACTTCCGCCAGGCTTGGGTTATGGCCCGCTCGGCAGGCTTCGCGAATATGAATCTGGATCTGATGTACGGCCTGCCGGATCAGGCGCCGGGACACTGGCGGGAGACGCTGGAGGAGGCCCTTGCCTTCCGGCCGGAGCACATATCCCTGTATCAGCTGAGCATCGAGGAAGGCACGCCCCTGGCCGGGCTGGCCGCCGCCGGGCAGAAAAGCGCCGCCGACGAGGAGACTTGCCGGCAGCAGTACCTGCTCGCCCATGACGCCCTCACGGAAGCCGGCTACCGGCACTATGAGATAAGCAACTACGCGAAGCCGGGCTTCGAAAGCCGCCACAATACCCACTACTGGCGAATGGGCTTGTACTTGGGGCTGGGCGCGGGGGCGGCGGGGCACCTGCGGGGCTTCCGCTATACGAATAAAGCAGACTTGGAAGGGTATCTGCGGGACTTGGAAGGGGGCGCCTTGCCCATAAGCGAGAAGGAGAGCGTCCACGGGCAGACTGCCCTGGCGGAAGAAATGATGCTGGCTTTCCGGCTCCGGGAAGGCGTGGAGAAAGCCCCGTTTCTGGCGCGCCACGGGGTGACGATGGAGCGGAAGTACGGGGAGACACTGGCGAAACGGATACGGGCCGGCTTGCTGGAGGACGACGGCGAACGCGTAAGCCCCAGCCTTGAGGGCTGGCTGAGCTACAACAGCTGGATCACAGACTTCTTCTAAACGTCGCCGGGGTTACAGTTCAGGGGGTCAGGGGCCCAAAGCGTATCTATTTACCACGATGGTTCACAGCTTCGGCCAGATATAGCAATCGTTTGATGCAAACCCTAACGACTCCAACGCGACTTCGTGTCGCGTTCCGTCTGGTGCGACGTCCGTGTCGCACCCACGGATTTGCCAGGTTGGCGATTGCTTATCTGGCAGACGAAGCCGTTCAATCCATCGCTTACAAATAGCCACGCTTTGGGCCCCTGACCCCCTGAACTGTAACTCGCCAGGAAGCGCTTCGGTCTCCGCCCCGGTGAGTTTGTTTTTCCATACCGGTCAGTCGGACAGCAAAAAGTCGATGATGTTCCGAAAGAGGATACCTTCATGATCCGTGATGTAGGTCTTATCCATCGAGAGAATCGTTTTCTCGTAGTTATCGGGAATCGCGGCGAGAGGACCGATCTCCCTTTCCTTAACGCGCTCGTCCGCCATACTTAATGTGACCTGATAATACTTCCGGGTATTCTGCCTGATGGCGAGAAAATCGACCTCGCTGTCATACCATTTACCGATGAATACCTGATAGCCGCGCCGCAATAGCTCGAAGTATACGACTGTCTCCAAAACATACCCCATATCGCCGTCAGAGTAGCCCGACAGCATATTGCGGATGCCGGTATCGGTGACATAGAATTTCGATAAAGTCTTTAGCTGCTCTTTGCCTTTGATGTCGAAACGGCTGGCTTGGTAGACGATATATGCCTTTTCCAGAGCGTCGATGTATGAGGCTATCGTTGAGGATTTGATCGATTCGCCTCTTGACTGCGCATTGATAAAGCCGCTGATTTTATTGTAAGATATCATGTTGCCGGTGTTGCTTATTACATAACGTACCACTTTTTCCAGAAGCTCAACATTTTTGCTCTTCGTCCGCGCCACAATATCTTTAACGATGACGGTGTTGAAAATCCCACGTAGGAATTCGTTGACGGTGACGTCCTCTTGGGGAAGCGTCGCTACTGCGGGAAGGCTGCCATACTTTAAGTATTGCTGAAACTTATCCTCCACACTGAACTCAGCGGGGAGATGGTTGAACGACAGGAATTCTTTAAAAGAAAGCGGCAGCATCTTTATCTCGACATACCTGCCGGTCAGTAATGTGGATATATCGGACGACAGCAAATGAGCGTTAGAGCCGGTGATATAAATATCGACGTCAATATCGCTTTCTATGTTCAGGCTATTGACCGCTTTCTCCCAGTGGGCGACCTGCTGTATCTCGTCGAGAAGCAGATAACATTTCCCTTCTTTGGGAATCATGGGGCGCACCAACTCATAAAAATCATGGTACTCGCGGATATGGTCAAAAGCCATCAATTCAAAGTTGATTTCGACGATGTGATTCGACGCAACGCCCGACGCTAGTAAATCCTGCTTGAAAAGCTGCAGCATTGTGGACTTTCCGCAGCGCCTAAGCCCGGTAATGACTTTGATTAATTTGTTGTCTTTATAAGCTTTTAAACGCTCCATATACTGAGCCCGCTGAATCATGATAGTCACCTCCGCGTACATCATATGGGAAAAACTTCAGAAAATCAATAGTTTTTCCTTTGAAAAGGAAAAACGATACACTATTATTAACTCTTACCATGCTTCTTCGAGAAATATCTGGGTTTGGCGTAATACTGATTGTCCATGATTTGCTTCAGAGCCGCTTCTTTTATCGTAGTAAAAGCGGCGCGCAGCCGCGGCAAAGAATTAGGCAAAGAATGGCAAAGAATAAATCTGACCTTTTTTGACTTTTCTATTGACAAGGTTTTTTTTCCATGGTAAATTGAACGTGTAGTCATTAGCACTCGAAATGATCGAGTGCTAACAGTATGATGAAACCGGCGGTATGCCGCTTGTAGGTGCCCCTTCCGGCAAGACAAGCGCTGCCGGGAGTCAAATCGCATAAGCGAGAGGAGGTGGGGGATACCGTATGCAACTTGAAGATCGCAAAAAGAAGGTGTTGGAAGCCATCATCCTGGACTATATCGCTACCGCGGAGCCGGTGGGGTCGAGGACGATCACCAAGAAGTATGACTTGGGGGTAAGCCCCGCCACTATCCGCAACGAGATGGCGGATCTGGAAGACCTGGGCCTCATCGAGCAGCCCCACACCTCCGCCGGGCGCATACCTTCACAGTTCGGATACCGCTACTACGTGGATTATCTCATGGAGAAGGAGAACCTCACCAACGAGATAAAGAACTTCATCCGGAAGAACCTGAGGGACGAGATACGCGCCAAGGAAGACATCGTCCAGGGGGCGGTGCGGCTTTTATCCCAGATAAGCAGGCATACGGCGGTGCTGATATTGTCCACCTACAGCCAGAATGTACTGACCCATATCCAGCTGCTGCCGGTGGGCGACAGGCGTATGGTACTGATCCTGGTTTTGGATAACGGGCATGTGGAGCATCAGGTCATCGAGTTGGAAAAGCCTTTGTCCGAGCGGGAGATCGGCGAGATGGCGGATATGTTAAGGCAGGCTGTATGCGGCCTCACCGTGGCCCAGTGGCGGAAGCTGTCCCTGAAGACCGTTCGCAGCCAGTGGGAGGGACAGATACATCTGCTAAAGGAGATACTGGACGTCATCGAAGACACCCTGACGGTGGAGTACGAGCGGAAGCTTTATCTGAGCGGTACGTTAAATATCATGAACCAGCCGGAGTTCCGGGATGTGGATAAAGTCAGGCAGGTCCTCTCCTTGCTGGAAGAGCAACGGATCATGGAAGACCTGATGATGAATATGGACGAAGGGGAAAGCAGGCCTATATCCATCAAGATCGGGACGGAAAACGAGTATGAGAACCTATCGGCCTGCAGCCTGGTGACGGCGACTTACCACATCAATGGACGCGTCATGGGTCGGATAGGGCTGCTGGGCCCGACGCGGATGGACTACTCCCGAAACATCAGCCTGCTGGACTACATGAGTCGCTACCTGTCCGAAGGGCTGAAGCCGAAGTAACGCGCGTCGGTGAAGCGGGCGAAGCCCGGAAGCGACGAAATCCACGAGGGAGGCATTGATCGATTGAGCATAAAAAACAGTAAAGACGATAAAGATGTAAAAGTGAAGGTCGCCGCTTCAAAGAAGGCGCGGGAAGACGCCGGGGGCGAGGCCCCGGAAGACACGATGGGCGACAATGGCGTCAGCGGTGGGGAAGCCGCTGGAAACGCAGCGGGAGCGGGCGCTGAGAACGGCGGCGATGAGGCGGCGGGCGCGGTTGGCGCGGAAGGCGCAGTCGGCGCGGAAGGCGCTGAGGGCGAAGAAGCGGGCGCCAATGGTACGGACCCCCGGCAGGAGGCTGAGCAGCTGAAAGATCAGCTTTTGCGCCTCACCGCCGACTTCGACAACTTTCGGAAGCGTACCCTGCGGGATAAGCAGGACTGGAGCCGCTACGCCTCCCAGAGCGTCGTGGAAAAGCTGATCCCCGTGATGGACAATCTGGACGCGGCAGCCGTGGCCCTGGCGGGTTCCAGCCCGGAAGCGAAAGGCGTGGCGGAAGGTTTCCTCATGATCCATAAGCAGCTGACGGATATCCTCGGCCAGGAAGGCCTGGCGGAGATACCGGCGGTCGGCGCGATGTTTGACCCCAATATCCACGAGGCGGTGATGACCGTAAGCCGGGCGGAGGGCCAGGAAGACAATCAGGTCGTGATGGTCATGCGCAAGGGATACATGTTCAAGGACAAAGTACTGCGGCCGTCGATGGTGCAGGTCGCGAAAGATATGTAAAGGAAGGTGAAAACTGTGGCAAAAGTAATCGGCATTGACTTAGGAACCACAAATTCATGCGTCGCTTTCATGGAAGGCGGCGAAGCGGTAGTCATCCCAAATTCGGAAGGGGCGAGGACGACGCCCTCCGTGGTCGCTTTTTCCAAAGGGGGCGAGAAGCTGGTGGGCCAGGTGGCGAAGCGTCAGGCCATCACCAACGCGGACCGCACGATCCAATCCATCAAGAGGGAAATGGGCAGCGAATTCAAGGTGAAGATCGACGACAAGACCTACACGCCCCAGGAGATATCCGCCATGGTCCTGCAGAAGATGAAGACGGACGCGGAAGCTTATCTCGGGGAGAAGATCACCCAGGCGGTGATCACGGTTCCGGCATACTTCACCGACAGCCAGCGCCAGGCTACCCGGGACGCCGGGCAGATCGCCGGCATGGAAGTGCTGCGCATCATCAACGAGCCCACGGCTGCTTCCCTGGCTTACGGCATCGATAAGGAAGGCGACCAGACCATCCTCGTCTACGACTTAGGGGGAGGGACCTTCGACGTATCCATCCTGGATATCGGCGACGGCGTGTTTGAGGTCAAGGCCACCAATGGGAATAACCGCCTGGGCGGCGACGACTTCGACCAAAGGGTCATCGACTGGATGATCGCTGAGTTCAAGAAGACAAGCGGCGTGGATCTTAAGAGCGACAAGATGGCCGTGCAGCGCCTGAAGGAGGCGGCGGAGAAAGCCAAGCTGGAGCTGTCCACCTTGATGACTACGCAAATCAACCTGCCTTTCATCACAGCTACGGCGGACGGGCCTGTCCATATGGATCTGACCTTGTCCAGGGCGAAATTTGAGGACATGATACGCGACCTGGTGGATCTGACGCTGGAATGCACCAGGAAGGCGCTGAAGGATGCGGAGATGAAAGCTTCGGACGTCCACAAGGTATTGCTGGTGGGCGGCTCCACCAGGGTGCCTATGGTGCAGGAGGCCATCAAGGATCTGATGGGGCAGGAGCCTTTCAAGGGGATCAACCCTGACGAGTGCGTTGCCATCGGCGCCGCCATACAAGCCGGCGTGCTGGCCGGCGACGTCAAGGATGTAGTGCTCCTGGACGTCACGCCCCTGTCCCTGGGCATCGAGACCCTTGGCGGCGTATTTACCAGGCTTATCGATAAGAATACCACCATCCCCACATCGAAGAGCCAGATATTCTCCACCGCCAGCGACAACCAGCCCTCCGTGGATATCCACGTCCTTCAGGGCGAGCGGGAGATGGCGAACTACAACAAGACCCTTGGCCGGTTCCAACTATCCGGCATCGCGCCGGCGCCAAGGGGCGTCCCCCAGATCGAGGTAAAATTTGACATCGACGCCAACGGCATTGTCAACGTATCCGCGAAGGACCTGGGGACGGGCCAGGCCCAGGCCATCACCATCAATGCCAGGACCGGGCTCACCGACGAGGAGATCCAGCGCATGGTGAAGGAGGCGGAGCAAAACGCCGCCGAAGACCAGCGCCGGAAGGAAGAAGCCGAGGTCAGGAACACCGCCGACAATATGATCTATCAGGCGGAGAAAATGCTCAAAGACGTTGGCGACAAGGCTACCGACGAGGAGAAAGCCAAGGCGGAGGAAGCCATAGGGGAGCTGAAGAAAGTCATCGAGGCCAACGACTTTGAAGGGATGAAGGAGAAAACCGAGGAGCTGACCAACGCCCTCCACGCCATATCCGCCAAGCTGTACCAGCAGGCGGGTGGCCAGGACGCCGAGGGCGCCTATACGCAGGAGCCCGGCCCGGATGGCGGGAGCGGAAGCGGCGGCGCCGGTGACGACAATGTAGTGGACGCGGACTTTGAAGTGAAGGACGATCAGTAATCATGGCGAAGCGGGATTATTATGAAGTCCTGGGCGTTCAGAAGAGCGTCCAGGACGCCGATTTGAAAAAAGCATATCGCAAGCTGGCTATGCAGTACCATCCGGATAAGAATCCCGGCGATAAAGAGGCTGAAAGCAAGTTTAAGGAAATCAACGAAGCCTATGAGGTCCTCAGCGACGGGGATAAGCGGGCCCGCTACGACCAATTCGGCCATGCCGGCGTGGACGGCCAGGCAGGGGGCGGCGGCTTTGGCGGCTTCGGCGATTTCGGCGGCTTCGGTGGATTTGGCGATATATTTGACATGTTCACAGACCTGGGCGGCATGGGGGGCGGCGCCAGGGCGAGGGGCCCCGCCCGGGGCGCGGATATGCGCAAGGACGTGGAGCTCGCCTTCGAGGAAGCCGCCTTCGGCGTGGAGCGTGATGTGGAAGTGGTACGGGCCGAGAGCTGCAGCCGCTGCCAGGGGACCGGAGCGAAGGAAGGCACGACGAAGAAGCGCTGCGAGAAGTGCGGCGGCACGGGCCAGGTCAAGACTATGCAGAGGACGCCCCTGGGTTCCTTCCAGTCGGTGCGGCCCTGCCCGGACTGCGGGGGTGAAGGCGTTGTGATCGAGACCCCTTGCCCGGACTGCGGCGGCGCCGGAAGGCTCCGCAAGCGCAAAACGATCAAAGTGAAGATACCGGCAGGCGTGGACAACGATTCCAGGATCCGCCTCACGGGCGAAGGCGAGGCGGGAGCCAGGGGAGGGCCCTCCGGGGATCTGTATATATTCGTAAGGGTGCGGCCCCACAAGCTCTTTGATCGGCGGGAAAACGACGTCTATATGGAGATGCCGGTCACATTCACCCAGGCGGCCCTGGGGGCGGAAGTCAAGGTGGATACCCTGGACGGCAAGGCTACGCTGAAGGTGCCGGAAGGGGTGCAGACCCATACCTTGCTGCGCCTGAAGGGCAAAGGCATCCCCCATCTGCGGGGCAATGGCCGCGGGGACCAGTTGGTACGGGTCATCGTGGCGACGCCCACTAAGCTGAGCCAGAAGCAGAAGGAACTGCTCAAGGATTTCGACTCCAGCTCCGGGCAGGAGAACTACCGCTCCCCGTCAAAGTCGGACAAAAAAGGCTTCTTTGAGCGTATGTTCGATAAGGACTAAGCGTTATAAAACGGATAAGTGTGAAAAGATGAAAAATATCATCAACTGGAAAACGTTCTCCATCTTAGCGGGGGCATGCGCCCTTGCGTCCTTACTGGTGATTCCCTACCAAGTAGCCCTTACTCCTGAGCTGGCGGACATGGGCTTATCCTTATATATCGGCGCCCTGGTCCAGGGGCTGGTCATCTTCTCTGTGGCGGCGTTCCTTGGTCTGCTCCTCGCCCGGAAGGTAGGGTTCGACCTGCCGGTCTTCGAAGGCCCGGATAAATGGGACAGATTCATGGAGGTGCTGCGTTTATCTACCATTTGGGGCTTTGGCTGCGGCGTACTCATCGTGCTGGGCGACCTGGGGTTTCTGGGTTTCTCAGCTTCGCTGGCCCATCAGGAGGTTAATATCCCGACCTGGGCGGCCTTGCTGGCGTCTTTCTACGGCGGCTTCGCCGAAGAGGTGCTGATGAGGCTCTTTGTCATGACCCTTTTCATCTGGCTCTTCTCGTTGGCCAGGAAGACGGACAAAGGGTCGCCGGCGAGTTGGGGCGTGTGGGCGGCTATCCTTCTATCGAATGTGTTGTTTGGCCTGGGGCATCTGCCCGCCACCAGCGCGCTGATGGAGATTACCGGGAAGATAGTCGCCAGGGCTATCGTGCTCAACAGCATAGGCGGCGTGGTTTATGGATGGCTTTATTGGAAGAAGGGGCTGGCCTCCGCTATGATCGCCCACTTCACCACCGATATCGTCATACACATCGTCGCGCCGGCTATGGCGCGGGCGTTTATGTAGCGTCGGCTGAATCGTGATTCGAGTAAAAAGTTATGCTTGTAATAATTATGCCCCGTAGTATAATTATTACAAGCATAACTTATCGCGGAGGGCGGGCATGAAACGATTCATCAACCGTGAAGAAGAACTGGGCTTCCTTGAAAGGCAGTATGTGAGTGGATATGCCTCGATGGTAGTTCTCTATGGACGCCGCCGTTTGGGAAAAACATCCCTGATCCATGAGTTTGCCCGGGGAAAGCCATTCCTGTATTTTCTGGCCACGGAAGAAGCGGAGCATTTAAGCATTCGGGCGTTGAAAGACCGCATTGCGGAATACACCGGCGACGAACTGCTTGCCCAAGCAGAGATCGGTAGTTGGGATATATTATTTCAAACCCTGGCGAAATCGATCACAAGAGAGCGGCTTGTACTGGCTATCGATGAATTCCAATACCTTGGCAAAGTGAACCCTGCTTTTCCGACAATATTTCAACGGATATGGGACACTTTACTACAGAATCAGAATATCATGGTCATACTGTGCGGATCCCTCGTCCATATGATGGAATCGCAGACGCTGGCATACGCCAGCCCCCTCTATGGCCGCCGCACAGGACAGATCAGGCTTCGGCAGATAGATTTTCAGCATTATGGGAAATTTTATGATCGATTGCCCTATAGGGAGCTGGTCGAGCGGTACGCCGTAACCGGAGGTACGCCAAAATACATCGAATTATTCGAAGGGAATGCGGATATATATCAAGAAATCGAAAGGCATATATTAGACAGGCAAAGCTTACTATTTGAGGAGCCTGTTTTTCTCCTGCAGCATGAAGTGTCGGAAATCGGCAGCTATTTCTCCATCTTGCGGAGCATCGCCGCAGGTAATCATCGATTGGGTAAGATCTGCGCGGATCTGGGCGTCAAGGAGACCAGCATGCCTAAGTATCTTAGGACGCTCATTGATATGCATATACTCGAACGGGAAGTCCCGGTTACAGAGAAGAACCCCGAACGAAGCAAAATGGGCTTGTATCGAATCAGAGACCACTTTCTGCGATTTTGGTTCCTGTTCGTCTATCCGGAAAAAGCCCGGTTAGAGCTCTCTGACACGTCTTTTGTCATGGATAAGATCCGGGCGAGCTTTGTGGAAAATCACGCAGCGTATGTATATGAATATATATGTCAGAGCGAAATGTGGCGGCTTGCCGAGCAAGGGAAGGTACGCATTGGCAAGCTCGGGCGCTGGTGGAATAATCAGGATGAGATAGACATTGTTGGCTTGGACAACGACAGCAGCGAGATCACATTTGGCGAGTGCAAGTTCCGGAACCGGCCCATGGACGTCGATGTGTTTGAATCCCTGCTCAGTAAAAAAGAATTGGTGCTTTGGAACAAAGGGAACCGTACGGAACGGTTCATCCTGTTCTCTATATCCGGTTTCACTGATCGGTTGCGGGATTTGGCGGCAAACCGCGGTGATTTGCTTTTGTTTGAAAAACCGGCATTGCCTGAAAAAAACTTTCGCGACAGGTGAAGTATGACGAGACAGCGTCCGGGGCATAAATGCTATCGCTGCGGGTACTGCTGCGGAGGGCCTTCGCTGCCGGTGC
>WRIW01000015.1 GCA_009782505.1 Clostridiales bacterium | reverse complement strand
AACCTTTGCCCGGAGCCGTTCCGCAGTCACAAAGAAGCCAGCATAGCATAGCACGTAAGCCCTCCGGCTGTATATCACTCCAAGGGTGATATTGATAAAAAAAAGAAGACGCGGCTGTATATGCCGTGTCCTCAGCAGGCAACGCGCAGGCGTAAACCCGCGAATTTAAGACTTTGCTTCAAATAACAAACTCGAATCTCCTCCATGGCAGAAAAATACTTTCCCAGCGGAATGTGTGTGATTACCGATACATTCCGCTGGAATCCAAAAGAAAGTCAATGAGATTTACGTTGCGGATCCCGCTATAATCGCTCGCCGGAGATTCATCCATAGAGATCACGACTTTCTCATAATGATCGCGGATGGCATGAAGCGGGCGCAGCTCCCGCTCCCTGGCTTCGTTGGTCATCATGGAAGCCGTCACCTGAATGTATCGTTTCTCTTTCGCGTTGGAAGCGATAAAATCCACCTCCTGATCGCCAACTTTACCAATGGCTACGTCGTAACCGCGCCGAAGCAGCTCAAAGTATACTATGTTTTCGATGATATGCCCGACGTCCATATCCCGAAAGCCGAGTAAATAGTTTCGCAAGCCGATATCTACTATGTAATATTTGCCAAGGGTCCGCAAGTACTCCTTTCCTTTGATATCGAAACGTTTGATTTCGTAGAATACAAAGGATTCCAGCAAAGCCCCTACATACGCCTGGATCGTCTGTACAGCGGGTTTGCCTTTTCGTCTGCCGCTGTCGAGAAGCTTCTCGTTTACCAGAGTATTTCCGATAGAGGTCATCGACATATTGCTCCCAATGCTGTCAGCGAGGAACATAACGATTCTCCTCAGAAGATCGGGGTCAGTGATTTGCCGTTGTTTTCTGCGCTTTTCGCGTTCAATGACGTCGCGGACAACTACAGTGGAGTATATACCGTCAAGGAGCGTCAATGCCTTGTCCGTATCCAGCCCCACGTCGGCGATCCCCGGCATGCCGCCGAATTTCATGTAGACTTCCAACAATTCCTTCGGGTCATAACTCCCCCCCTCGGCATCCGTTATACGCTTGCGCATCACCTTGCCGGGCTCCCCGCCGTCCTTGATCACATATCCATGAAAGTCAAGGAACTCGCGGAAGGAAAGGGGGAGCATCTTGATCTCAACGCTCCTTCCGGCGAGGTAAGTCGCGTACTCCGACGAAAGCAAATGCGCGTTCGAACCGGTTATATAGATATCGCAATCGAAATCGACGCGGAAAGAGTTGACCGCGTCTTGCCACTGTCTGACCCGTTGTATCTCATCAAGGAATAAATACGCGCGCTTATCCGAAGGGAGACGCCCTTTCACGTACTGATATAAAGCTGCCGCGTCCATATGGAGGAACTCCATGGACTCAAAGTTGATTTCCATGATTTGTTCGTCCATGATCCCGCTTTGACGCAGATATCGTATCATCAGCTTCATCAGGCTTGATTTACCACACCGGCGGATCCCGGTGATGATTTTAATCGGCTCGGTATCCCGGAAGGCGATCAATCGATTTAGATAATCATCCCGGTCGCGCAGCTGCGAATTGTTTTTTTGCATGAAGGCCTCCTCTGTATTATACATACTACAAATTTATATATATAGAGAGTTTGTGTTATTTATGCTATGAACTTTATTTAGGGTGATTATAGCATATCTTTGAACCGTTGTGAAGTTTAGCTCGTTTTCATTGTGAAGTTTGGCGCCGTACAAAATCACCCCAAAAAACCGCGCCCCCCTGTCGAATTATAATAATGATACCCGTTACTAATTCACGTTTGGAGAGCCCGGAGACATGGCGAAAGAAGCACCACTGATTCTGGTCATACTGGACGACGAGGACATGGCGCGTTTCTATACGCGTTTTTTGAAACTATACGGCTACGCGAGCTTAGCCGCCAGTACTGCCGCCGACGCGCGGCTGATGGCTGCCGAGCACAAGCCCGCGCTTTTTATGCTGGACCTGGGGTTGCCGGACAACGCCGCTTTACCCTTGTGCGAGGAGTTAAGCAAAAGCACCGATGCGGCGATCCTGCTGGTCACGGATAGCGGGGAGGTCAGCGTCAAAGTCGATGGGCTGCGCGCCGGCGGCGACTATTGCCTCGCGGAGCCTTACGACAACGACGAATTGCTGGCCGTCATCCGAAGCCTGCTCAGGAGAACGGATCTGTCGCTGAGGAAGCCTCCGGCGTAGGGCGTCGCGGTGACCGAAGAGTCCCGCGATGACCGCAGGGATGAACGGCTGACCGACGCGATGAACGGCTGACCAAAGCGATGAACGGCCAACCGACGCGATGAACGGCTGACCGACGCGATGTTCGCCGCATGATGGATGATAATAGCATGGGTTTCTGCATCAAGCAAAAAAGAGCTGCCTTCCTTGATTTCGCAATCAATTCCGGCAAGCCCTTTTTTTATGCATGATCGTATAAGTACCCTTATGCTTACTTAGGGATAGGGTCTGCGTCCGCGATGATGAGCCAGTAGTTGGAGGAACCCGCATGGACTTCATAAGTGTTTTCGCCGTCACCCACCACATACCAGTAGCTGTACATATTCGCGTCCTGGGCGCGGATCTTGACAGCCCTGCCCGGAGCAAGGGTGACATAGGCAACGCTGCTTCCGCCGTCTACTTCAATGGCGCCGACATAGTCTTCGCCTTCCCATAAGGACCAGGCGTGATGATTGCCGCTGCTGCTCTGCTGTACGGTGAGGCTGCCGGCCTCGGCAGGGGCGCCGCTGGCGAAATGGCCGTCCGTGAGGTCGAAGCCGTGATCCGGGTAAGCCGAACTAATGCTGTCCGAGCGGATAGACTTGATGAAGGCGACCCCGGGTGTGGAGAGATCGGGCTCCGGGTCGGGCTCCGGGGGATCCGGCGGATCGGGAGGATCCGGTGGGTCGGGAGGGTCAGGCGGATCCGGTGGGTCAGGCGGATCGGGCATCTTGGGCAGTACCCATGCCCCGTCGATATAGCGCCAGCCCAGCCCTACATTAGCCGGGTCATGGAAGGTCTCCGCATCCAGCTCCACATACGCGGCGCCGGTCAGCTCTTGATCGGTAGTCTCTATCATGGCGATGACCGTCAGTTCATTGTCTACAAGGCCCAACTGGGCATAGTACCGTGTGACGGGCGGCTTGGGCGGCTTCGGTCCGGGTCCGGGCTCCAGATCGTCCGGGTCCGGGCCGGGATTCGGATTGGGATTCGGGTTGGGATTCGGATCGGGCACGCTTCCGCCGCCCGTGCTGCCGGGATCGCCCTGCTGGCCGGACTGGTCGCCGGCGCCGCTGCCTGAGCTGCCGCTGCCATCGCCGGTGCTGCCGGGCGCCGCGCCTGTACCCGCGCCGCTGCCGGGCGGCTGGCTGCCGCCATCGCCTGCATCTGCGCCTGCGTCTGCGTCTGCCGGCTGCGAGGCGTCGCTGCCGTCGCTGGGCGCCTGGGCCGTGCCGCTGCCTGCGCCCGCATCCGCGCTGCTGCCGCCTGCGCCGCTGCCGTCGCCCGTGCCGGTACCCGGCTGCCTGCTCTGGCTGCCGCCGCCGCTGCTTTGCCCCGCCCCTGTGCCGGGGCCCGCGTATGCGGTGAGGGGCGCGCTTCCGCCGTCGTCGCCGGATGGGGCGCCGCTTCCCGGCCCGACCTGCCCGCCGGCACTGCCGCCTGCCCCGGAGCCGCCTGCGCCGCTCGAGCCAGCCGGGCGGTCGCCCGCGCCGCCGCTTGTATCCTCGGGAGCCGCTTCCTGAGACGTGGCCTCCCTGACTCTCTCAAACAAATCCCGGACAGGCAGGGCGGCGACCTCCGACAGCTCCACAGGCAGGCCGGCGGCGAGCAACTGCTCGGCCAGCTGCAGCTTGCCGGGGGATACGCCCAGTGTACCGGCTATACGCCGGGTATCTTCATTGCATACATCCAGGCTGACCGCGCAGCCCGGCGGGTTCGCCTCCAAGGCTGCTTCTATACGCGACTTGTATACGCCGGGATCCCGGCTCCCCCTGGCCGCTACCGTGATCAGCACAGCGGGCAGGTCGCCGTCGGCGTACAGGTAGCCCTGCTCCCGGGCGCCGTCAAGCAAGCCGGTCAGCACAGCCTCCAGGCCGCCCCGTAGGCTCAGACCACCCAGCAGCGCCGCGCCGTCGTCATTCAATGCGTTTACCGTCTTCAGCCGATGAAGACGATTGAATACCAGCTCGACGCTGGGGTTGATATCCACATATACGGAATAGCTCTCCGCGTTCCACATGAAGGTGAAGCTGCCTAAAGTAAGCACAAGGACAAGGCACGCCGCCAGAGCGGCCAGCTTCGTATACTGCTGGGCGCGTGGCTGGGGTTTCAGCTCGATCTCAGCGCCGATAGGCTGCAAAGCAAAGCCCTTCACAAACCTGAAGCCACCGTCGCGATCCATCACATAGGAGCCGCCGTTTTCGTGGCTGATGATAAGCGCTTTCATAAGAAACAAACCTTCATAAAAATTCGCCCTAACTCACATATTCAGACAGGTAGTCATAGTCGCCCATTTTAATTATAAGAGACGCTAGTATAAATATTCGTGCGCGCTCCAGCTTTTTTTGGGGTAATCCTGTAATTTCTGAAATTGCTTTTATAGGGAAATATCGTTTGAGCTGTATCGTCTGGACGATGTCCGGCGTCTGGGCGATGGCCGACACCACCATCCGGTAGGAATCCCTTACTTTCTGGTGCTTGGGGGACTGCTTACTGAGAGTCTCCATGGTGATCCCCCACGTGGTCAGCTCCGACTTGAATTGCTCGATCTCGTCGGCCAGCTGCTCCTGTTTACGCTTTATCTCATATGTGCGGATGGACAGCTCGACGATGGCTGAGGAGGAGGCGGGCTTCTGCTCTTCGTCTTCTTCCTCCAGGGGCACGGTCCGCCCGCTTTGCCTGTATATACCCCGGACATGGTCGATGAGGCGCTCGCAGACTACCCGGTTGGCGAAGGGGAAGAAATGTCCTTTCTCCTTTTCATAACCCCGAACAGCCTCATAAAACGCGATCATCGCCGTGCTGAACATATCCTCCTGCTGATCCGGCGAGCCCTTGATGGCATACTTGGACACGCGGGAACGCAAAAAGGGCTTGAAGTCTTCGATGAGAAGCTCCATGCCTTCGTCCGACAGCTTAGCCGCTTCGGCGCGGTCGTCGATGAATGCGGTTTTCTCGATAACCTCAGCCATTCATGTCTCCACAATACCAATATCCGAATCGATACAGAACATTCAGAGGTATTATACAGTAAAACGGCCGGAAATTGTTTATAAAAATCGTATTTTTGCATATTTTTTACAAAGTCGGCGTGATACACAAAAGAGCCGCCCCCCTGTGCAGCCTTGCGCCGGAGCCGCGGCGGGTTTACCCAGCCGACGCGGCTCTCGGTCACATCGTTTGCGCTAATGCATTTTCGGCTCGGCTTACTCGTCCAGCCACATGTCGGCCACCAGCCACTGGGTGCCTACGGCCCAGTAGCCGTACTCCGCATCCCGTATACTGTTTCGCACCACATAGGAGTTGACAGTCTCCATGATGGGGATGAAGCACATATAGTCGGCGAGGAGGTTGTGAACCGCCTCGGCGGCGCCCTGGTCGAAAGTCGGAGTCATACGGAGCATATCGAAGGCGTCCGTGTACCCGGGGGGACGCCATGCGCTCTTGTTGTAATTCAGGTTGACGTCAAATGACAGGCGGAACGTACTGGGCAGGCTGGCCAGGTTCGGGAAGCCCTGGTAGATGATGCCTTCCCAACCGGTGACGGAGCGAAGCTCCACGATACGAGCCGGCTCCGAAAGCTCCAGCTCGCACTTGATACCAATGACTTCAAGCATGTCGATGAGGGCCTGGATGATATCAAGGTTGGCGGAAGCGGAGGCGTGCCAGGTCGTGGTGAATCCGTCGGGATAGCCGGCTGCCGCCAGGAGCTCCTTGGATTTGCCGACGTCAAAGCCGAACAGATCCCTATTGTCCGGATAGTGGCCGTAGTAGCCGGCGGGGATAAACTGGGTGGCGGCTTTCTGATACCCGTAGCCCAAAGCGTCGGATACCAGTTCGCGGTCAATGGCGTAGGATACCGCTTCGCGCACCTCCTGCTTGGCAAAGGGGCTATCCTCATTCATGCTGCTGACCCAGATGCAGTTGGTGCCGCTGGGGAAGGCCCAGACCGTGAGATCCGGATCCGCGTCGAGAACCTTGAGCTGCTCCGGGGAAGGCGGATTATTTAATACGTCTACCCTGTCGTTGCCTTTAGAAAGCATAGAGGCGTTCTGGGTCATGCCGTCGGTGATGGCGGCGAATTCGAAGTTGTCCAGGTAAGGCTTGCCCGGCTGCCAGTACTTCTCGTTCCTGTCATAGGTCACCTTGGAGCCGGGTTGCTTGTCGGACATGATGAAGGGGCCGGTGCCAACCGGGTTTTCCCCCGCGAAGTACTCGCCGTTTTTATCGAAATTCTCCTTAGAGCATATGGCGAAGGAATGGGATGCGAGAAGATTCAGGATCATGTTGGTATAGCCCCCCGCCATGATGACGGCGACTTCATACTCGCCCCGCTTCACCACGCTGTCGATGGCCGGGTTCAGCGCGCGGGCTTCTTTTGACTTGACAAAGTTCCACTCCACGACGTCGGCGTTGAACTTGGAGCCGTCGGAGAAGTAGATATCGTCCCGCAGCTTGAGTACGAGTTCTTCCTTCTCCATATCGGTCTGCCACTCGGTGGCGAGGAAGGGGAATATATCGCCGTTGGTCGCCTCAAGCACCAGGCATTCCCCAAAAGGCACGATGACCTGGGTAGAGAAGTTGGCGGCGGAATTCCAGGGCAGGCCGAAGGGGTACGCGGTCTCGGCGGTGGTGATCATCCTCACAAGCCCACCGTACTTGGGGCCGCTTGCTGCGGGAGGCTCCGCGGGCGCGGCCGGCGTCGCCGTGCCGGGGCTGGACTGATTGTTGGTCTGGGTATGGTCGATGAGGGCCGGGGACTCCGGTTGCTGGGCAGGCTGAGGCTGGCTGCCTCCTCCGCAGCCCGCGACGGTTAGGAGCATGGACAGTGCGATCAGCGATGCGATAAGTCTTTTCATGCTTTTCCCTCCTGATAAAAATTCTTGATTATCCCCCAGATATTAACAACTGATATAACGATTATATCAAAGGAATGTATACATGAGCAATAGGAAAAAAGCCGCGGGAGGGGATCGCTCCGTCTCCCGCGGCCCGCGGTACCGCCGACCGGTTGCTTAAGGCTGCGTCCGTTTCAGCTTAAGGTCGCCGCTTAACTTAGTTGTCAAGCCACATATCGGAAGGCAGCCATTGGGTGCCTACAGCCCAGAAGCCGTACTCGGCATCCTGGATGGAATTTCTCACTACATAGGAGTTGATCTGCTCGATGACGGGTACGATGAGCATATTGTCGGAGAACCAGTGATGCATACGCTCGGCGATGCCCTGATCGTAGGTAGGCGTCTGCAGGAGGGCGGCGAAGTCCAGCTCGTATCCGGGCGGGCGCCAGGTGCTCACGTTATAGACGCCGGGGGGATCCAGCTGGAGCCGGAATGTACTGGGCAGGGCGGCAAGGCTCGTGAAAGGCATATAGATCATGCCTTCCCAGCCCGTGCTGCGCAGCTCGGTGACCCGGGCGGGCTCGGGGAACTCCATCTCGCAAATGATGCCCACGGCCTGCAGCATATCGGTGAGGATGACAGACAAATCGGAGGACATCGTATTGACAGCGTACCAGTTCGTGGTGAAGCCGTTAGGATAACCGGCAGCCGCCAGGAGCTCTTTCGCCTTGGCGGGATCGTAGGAGAACAGGTCTCTGCCGTCGTTGAAGTGGCCATAGTAGCCGTCCGGGATAAACTGAGTGGCCGGCCCCAGGTAGCCGTAGCCTGTGGCGTCGGCAAACATCTTACGGTCGATGGCGTAAGATACCGCTTCCCGGACCTCCTGCTTGGCAAAGGGGCTGTCCGGATTGTTGCTGCTGGGGTAGATAGAGGTCACGCCATTGGGGAAGGCCCAGACCGTGAGGTCGGGATCCGCGCCCAGCATGGCCAGCTGCTCGGCGCTGCCGCCGTTGAGCACATCCACCCGGTCGGAGCCGGAGGACAGCAAAGCGGCATTCTGAGTCATGACGTCGGTGATGGCATGGAACTCGAAGCCGTCCAGATAAGGCTTCTCGGGCTGCCAGTAGCTATCGTTCCTGGCGTACTTCACGCTTACGCCGGGGTTCTTCTCCGTCATGACGAAGGGGCCTGTCCCTACGGGATGCTCGCCGGCGTAGTCCACGCCGTTTTTCTCGAAGTTCTCCATAGAAACGATGGCGAAGCTGTGGGAAGCAAGAAGGTTCAAAATATTATTCGCGAAGACGCCGTTGGTCATCACTGCCGCGACTTCGTATTCGCCCCGGGCTTCCACCCGGTCGATGGCCGGGTTGAGGGCGCGGGCTTCCTTGGATTTGATGAAGTTCCACTCGATGACGTCGGCGGTCATCTTGGAGCCGTCGCTGAAGTAGACGTCGTCCCGCAGCTTCAGCCGGACTTCCGCGTTCTCCACGTCGGTCTCCCATTCGGTAGCCAGCCAGGGGAAGATGTCCCCGCCGGTAGACTCAAGCACGAGGCATTCGCCAAAGGGCACGATGGGCTGGGTAGCGAAGTTGAGGGCCGAGTTCCAGGATAAGCCGAAGGGGTAGGTCGTGTCGGCGGTGGTGATCATCTTCACGACGCCGCCATACTTCGGGCCGCCGGCTGCCGGGGGCTCGGGCGTGGCGGGAGTCGTGGCGCCGGGGCTCGACTGGTTGTTGGTCTGGGTGTGATCGATCATCGCCGGCGTCTCGGCCGGTTGGGTCGGCTGAGGCTGGCTGCCCCCGCCGCAACCCGCCGCGGCGATGAGCAGGGTCAGGGCGATCAGTAGTGCGATAGCTTTCTTCATTAAATTCCCTCCTGATTTTACTGCGTCTGATTTACATATTTTAACATATGTTGACGCACAAGTGGATTATACCAAAGTCGACGACGGATAAGCAAGAAGAATTTCGCACAGTGGGCGCACAGTGGGGACGGTTCTTTTGTGTTTTCGCAAAAGCACAAAAGAACCGTCCCCACTGTGCTATTCATCAGTTGCCGATTTGAGACAGGTTGACGCGGAGATCGAAGCGGGAGCCTTCCGGCTCCTGGGAAAATAAGCGCCTGACGCGAACCAGCGCCGCCTCGGCGTCCTTGTTTTCATAAGCGGACAAAAGCAGCAGGAATTGGTTCTTCGAGTACTGGGATACGATATCCCCCGCCCGCAGCGTACGCATCAGGCACTGGCGGAGGGAGATCACGGAGCTTTTGATGATCTTATCTTCCGGAGCCCGGTCCTTATTCGCCAGGGTGATCAATCCCAGAAACACAGGAAACTTCATGCGTTCGTCCGAGCGCTTATCCAACTGGTAGATCTGATTGAACGTGTCGGTGGTGCAGAAGAAGGCGCCTTTGCGCATCGTCTCCCCGTCCAGCCGCCGCTTGATGTCAAAGAGGTTGAACTCCTCCCCTTCCGCTTCCCACATGCCTTGGGAAAGGGAGCGGAACTCTTCGGAGGGTTTGGCGCCAAAGGCTTTCTCCATGAGATCGGAAAACTGCCGGTAATGCTCCTTCGCCTTGGTCAGCTCGCCATTGATCATCAGGGCTTGAATCAGATATTCATACAGAGCCTCTTCATAAGGCTCGTTGTCGATGGCTTTAATGCAAAGCTGGACGATTTCCTCAAACTCCCCTGAGCGTTTGTACGTCTCCGCCAGGTCGGCGACCGTGCGCAGGTACAAGCGTTTGTAATAGTTGCTTGAGGGCAGTACCCACGCCTCATATGTGGCTTCCGACAGATACCCGCCCCGGTACATCTCCACCGCCTGCTTCAGGTAGACCCTCTTCTCCTCGTCGTCGTCAGTATCTCCTGCCTGGGTGATCTTCCGTTCAAACTCAGCTACGTCGAGATTGATGGGCAGCTTGGGGTTCCACTGATAGCAGCCATGCTGGAAAAGGATATACGAATCCCCCGAGCCGCCGGGGTTCAGCTGCTTGCGCAGCCTGGACATCAGGGTATGAAGTGATTTTTGCGGATTGTCCGGTTCGTCATCCGGCCAGAGCACCCCGATGAGCGTCTCCACCGAAACCATC
Source organism: Clostridiales bacterium (assembly GCA_009782505.1). Lineage (GTDB taxonomy): Bacteria > Bacillota > Peptococcia > DRI-13 > UBA5745 > WRMS01. The sequence goes on along the minus strand of WRIW01000015.1, from coordinate 29,189 downwards.
TTGTGGCGATTGGTCAAAAGGTACTTGAATACTTTCCACAGCTTCTGGGAGCGCGTGGAGTTGTCCGATATGGGGGTATCGCCGATGCTGACTGAGAAAACGCCTAACGTACGGATAGTCAAAATATTCTGCATAAACATGACTTCCTTTCCCGTATCGAAACGGTGCGTCGCCGGTGAGCTACCAGACCGTATAACCTCCGTCGATGACGATATCGGCGCCGGTTATATAGGAAGAAAGGTCGGAAGACAGGAATACGAGCAGCCCGATCATCTCATCCAGGGTACCCCAACGGTTGAGGGGTATATAAGGATAACCGGTATCAGGGAGATCCGACACGTCCCAGCCCATCCGCTTATGGAGGCCTGAGTGCATGAGGCCGGGGCTAATACTGTTGGCGCGGATGTTTTTGTGGGCGTAGTTCACGGCGAAGGACTTCGCCAAGTGTATGGTGGCGGCCTTCGTGGACGCGTACGCGACCATGTGCTCCGGCTTGCCATCACGGTTCTGATTGATGATGTGACCGGACATAGACGCTGTGAAGACCATAGAGCCGTGCGTCGTGCCCAGCTCGATCATCTTGAGAGCGGCGGTGCGCCCTACGAGAAACATGCCGGTGAGGTTCACGTCCAGCACCCGCTTCCAGACTTCAAGAGGCATATCGGACGGATTGTCGGGATTCAGGCCAACGCCGCCATTGGAGAAGCAGATATCCAGGGAACCGAACTCCTTGGCCGTCTGGTCGATCATCTCCTTGACGCGTTTCTCGTCCGACACATCGCCCAGCACGTAGTTTGCCTTCGCGCCGTAGCGGTCCCTTATCTGCTGCGCGATCTGGCTGACGCGGTCTTCCGCGCCGGGAAGGTCCATGAGCATGACGTTTGCGCCGACTTCAGCCAGGCCCGCCGCCGCCGCGCTGCCGAAGCCGCCGCCGCCGCCGGTGATAAATGCCGTCCTCCCCTTGAGGGACATCAGGTCATATACGCTTTTTAGCTGTGGGATGGTTAATGGGGCATCCATTCTATAACACCTCCGCGATTTCATATCTGAAGAAAGTATAGCATTGCCTATGGGAAAAGGCAATACGCGCCATTCGCTGGGGCTGGTCGTGAGACCCGGGTCCTACCAATTGGCGGGGAAGTTCCCCGCTTCTTTTTTATTTAAGGTGTGCTGTTGTGAAAGAATTGAGTATTTTTATTGATGAGTCAGGCGATTGAGGAAAAAGCAATGCTTTCAAAATCCGAATTGTCTTTTTTCTCATCAGCACGAAACCTAAAAAGTTCTTATTTAAAAGCGATTCAAAACAAACGATTTACCGGGAATATCTGAATAATGAGAATCCGTAAAGCGCGGCGGCGGCGGGCAGGTAGCCAGCCAAGCCGCCCAGGGTCGGTGGCAATTGGGCAAGGCTGCTTGCGACGCCTACCGTAGAAGCCGCCCGCATGTAGAAGGTGGGGGGCAGCAGCGCGGCCAGCTCCCCGGCGAAGGGGATGAAGCGTCCCGGATCGAACAGGATAGGGCAAAACAGGAGACAGGCGATAAGCAGAAACGGCAACGCCGCCGCTAATGGCTCCTGGCGCCTACACAGGCTGGCAAGGAAGCCCGATACAACAGATAAGTAGGCGAGGTAAAGAAGCAGCGCGAAGGCTTCGGCGGGAAATGCCGCGACGGAGCCGGGGAAGAAAGCGCCCATGAGCAGCAGGGCCAGCAGGCCTTCGGCGGCGGCGAAGATAGCTGCCGCGCAGAAGTAAGGCAGGTATAAGGCGCCGGGGTTCAGGTAAGGGGCGAGGCGGCGGTAGAAGCCCGAGCGGCGGTCTTCGATGAACCAGAGTGAGCAGAGGCAGCTGAAGAGGAAGAGGTATATGGCGACGAGGCCTCTGAGCAGGGCAGGCGCTGTGGAGTATGCTTCGCTGGCGCTGCTGCCGTTGCTGCCGTTGGTGCTGCCGCTGCCGCCGTTGCTGCTGCTGGCGCTGCTGCCGCCGTTGCCGCTGGCGTTGCTGCCTGGCCCGCGCAAGTATTCGATGTCGGCTTTAAGCGTGATAGAGCTGTCGAAAAACTGCGGGATCAAGTCATCAAGAAGCGCATCGTAAGCCGGATCCGACTCGGGTATGATACCGGATTGCTTCATATAAGATATGGCGATATCCGGAGCGCAGACGTCGAGGATCGCGCCGGACGCCGCTTCATTGATCAATGAAGCGAGAGAAGTCGCCGGTGAATCGATGCGGGCGACCAGCCTGCCGTAGTCTCCGTCCCGTAAGCGTTGGCGAAAGTCCGCGGGAAACAGGTAGCCGCACTCCCATACCCCCGCCGCCACCTGATCCGCCAGCTCCTCAGGGGACTCCGCCGGGATGAAAGACAGCGCGTAGCCCTGGGCGCCGGAATGCTCGCGCAGGGCTGGCCAGAGCTCATCAGCGCCGGGGGCGCCTTCCGCCAGATATATGCCGACTAGTATACCGCCGCCTTCCGCGCCGCCCCGGTTCAGGTAGAGCCCGGGCAGCAGCACAAGCAAAGGCAGCAGCAGGAAGCAGGCAAGGGCGCCTTTCCGCCGGGCTATACGCTTGCATTGCAGCAGCAAGGCGAAGGGGAAGCTCATCTGCCCGCCCCCCTTCCAGCCGCGAAGCGGGAGTTGCCCAGCATCGCCGCGGCGATCAGCAGCAGGGTCACGGAAGCCAGCTTGGCAAAGGGGGCCGAGGCCCATGAGCCGGCGCCCGGCAGATATAGGGCGGCCATGAGCTCGCGCATCCAGGTAAGCGGGCTGTACGGGCTTAGGGCCCGAACGCTTCCCGGCAGGAGAGCCGCCGGTACTAAGCCGCCGGATAAGACGAGGAAAACGGCAGCCAGGACGAAATCCAGGCTAAGGGCGGAAAATATATGACCGGTGCTGCAGCAAAGAAAAGTAAACACGGACAGAAAGACGGCGATCAAAAGCAAGCCGGGAAGCGCGGAAGCCGACAGACCCGGCTTCAGATCCGCGAGGAGGCGGGCGGCAGCCGGGCTCAGAAGAGAAGCGCCGCTGCTTGTGCCGCTGTCCGCGCTGTTGCCTGCGCTGCTGCCCGCGCTGTTGCCCGCGCTGCTGCCCGAGCCACCGTATACGCCGCCGTATACGTTCAGGGCTGACCCGGACGCCATCGCGCCCGCAGCAGAAAAGCCGCCCAGCAGAAGGGCCAGCAGAAGAAAAACTGCTGCCGCTCCCCAAACTATCTGCGACAAGGCATAAGCGGATAGCGGCTGGCCGCCGCCCCGGAGCCTCAGCAGCCAGGAGCGCTGCCGACTCCAGGAGAAAAACGGATATAGGAGCCCAGCGGGGGCAAGGAAGCAGAAAAACAACATGGCGCTGAGCAGATAATGCCGGGGCTGGCTTAGGGCGCCTCCGATAGGCGTGACAAGTTCCCTTCGGTACATCTCCCCCCGGGAGAGCACCCAGGACGCGTACTTCAGATCGACTTCCCAGAGCATCCTGTTGAAATCCGGCTCAGCCGGCTGGACATAGCCATATACGGACTGGATGAAGTATGAGCCCTTCTGAGCGTTGGCTAGCATGGAGCCGGCATTTTCCGCCAGCACGGACAAGCCGAACACTTCCAGGGGCCTGGCGGAATCCAGGATCAGCAGCGGGGAAAGGTTTTCTCCGTGGTATACGCTGTCGAGGAAGCCTCCGGGAAAGACGATCGCCGCCGCAGCCGTCTCGTCTGCGACCATGGATCGCGCGTCTTCCGGCGCGGCCATGACCGGCCGTACATAGGCGCGGATATCTTCCATCTCCGTCAGGCGCGCCATGATCTGGGCGATAGGGGACTCCTCCGACTCATCAGCCACGGCAAGCACGATGGGGGAGAAACCTTTGCCCCCCAGGAGCAAGCTGCCCGCCGCCGCAGCGCCGAAGCAGAAAAGCAGCAAAAGCAAAGCCATAGCGACGAATAGAGGCAGTAGCTTTCTTACTCTGGGCCAGTGAAGCCGGAAGCATGCGCGGAAAAAGGAGAAAAACATAGGCACCTCGCCCCGTGTCTAGTCTAGTTATTTCGTGGACGCTGCACAAGTGTATCAGAATAGGCTGCCGAAGCTCAGCAGGGCGCCTGCGTTGGATTTGATTTCGTCAAAGAGAGCTTCCAGCTGGTCTGCCGACAAGCCAAATAAAAGGACAGGATTGCCCACGGAAAAATACGGGTCCGCCAGAGGCTTGCTTTCAAAGCTCGCTGTGAAAGCCTGGGTCATACTTTCGGAGCTGAAGAAGGCTTGGTCGAAATCCGCGTTCAGCGTTCTCAGCGACTTGTCGTAACGCAGTGTGCCGTTCAGGCTGAGCTGGACTCCTCCATCGAGATCCGGCGCCAGATCCAGCAGGAAAGCGAAGTTGTTTTCCCTCAGATTCGCGTCATACCAGCCGCTTAGGTTGAGCATAGCCTGAGGCTCGTCGTCATGATGGCTAAAGCTATATAGAGCCAGGGCCGTGTCGTATCTCCCATCCGAAGGCGCGTGCCGCCCGTTCCATTTCAAAATGAAGCCCCCCTCGCTACTGCCCGCGTCTATGGAGAGGGCGTCCGAGATATTCTGCCCGCCTCCGATCTGTATGGATACGGTCAGCTCATCCGGTTCATTTATGTCGAAGGGCAGCATGAGGTCGGCTCTGACCAGGCGATTGTCGTGGATAAACACGAATATGGACAAGTTCCCGGTCAACGCGTTGGCAATGGCGTCCAGGTATAACTCCGCCTGCTCCATAAGCTCTTGGGGATCGATACCCGGCGAAGCCGCTGAGAAGCCGTTTGATAAAATCGCATCGTTTCTCAAGCCGTCCCACACAGCGTAGATATAGCGCCGCGCCGCTTCCGCCCCGGCAGTCATCTCGTATACTTCACAGTTTCGCGGAAAGCCGTTCACATAGGTTTCCTGCTCGCCGCGTTTCTCAATGGCTATCGAGTCCGCAAGCTGTCGGTTGGCTTCCGCAAACCATCCGGGCGTCCCGACGACTATCGTTTCCCCTTGCCACACAGGAATGGACAAGTCCCCGTCCAGCGTGACGCCGACTAAAGAGCTCAGGGCGGAGGCGTTAAAATCCCTGCCCAGGGTCTCAAGGTGGAAGCCGTAAGCGCCGTCGAAGAATAAGGGCGAGGCGAAGGAGACGAGGTCATCCTTCATATAGATTGTGACGCCGCCCAAAGGGAAGCCGGACATAGTGAGGTTAACGCCGGTTTCCGCCTGGCGGGCCTGGGGATCGGCGCGGGTCTCGACGCGTAAACCCAGGTCGCCGAAAAGGGGAATATTCTTAAGCCTGACGGAAAAGGTCTGCTGTGTACGCTGCGCGAAGCTGTCGGACAGTATCGCCAATATATCCGTCAAAGGCGTCTGCTTTGCCTGCTCGATGGCCAGAGTGGACAATGTGTTGCTAAAGGCTCTGCGGATATACTCCCGGGGGTCGCCGGAAGCGGGCGGGGATGAGGGGCGCAGCAGGAGTACAACACCGACGACAACCAGGACGGCGGTGACCGCGATCACGGCGATCCACACTTTCCGGCGGGGCTTAGGCGGCGGCTCCGGTTCCGGCTGCTGCTCAAACAGCAGCATAGTCTCAGCCTGCGGCTGAGGCTCCGGCGTCGGCTGCTCAGTCTCCGGTAGCGTCGACTTAGGCTCCGGCGTCGGCTGAGGCTCAGTAGGTATATTCATCATATTCGGGATACTCCTTTCGGATATGGGTGCGGCCGCCGCCAGAAGGCAAAAAGACGCGTCAGGGGTTGAGGAGCGCGTCCAGTTCGGTAGTATTATCCCCCTCCGCCGGAAACGCCCCCGCCTCGCCGTGGAAGGCCGTCTCCCCCCGGCGCAGTACAAGGATATGGCTGCAGAAGCCGACAAGTTCGCCGATCTCATGGCTGGAGTACAGGATACTGTTCCCCTGGCTGAGGAAAGCGGCAAGATAGTTCTCCAAAGCCATACGGTAGCCTCTGTCCAGGGCGGTCAAAGCCTCATCCAGAAGCAGGAACCTGGGCTGCCGCAGCAGCGCTATGGCGATGCTGACCCTTTTCTGCATGCCCCCGGACAGCCGGGCGACGCGTTTTTTCCGTATCTGATCCAGCCCAAGCATGACCGGCACCGAAGACGGCGAGAAAAGCCCGGCAGCGGGCAAGCCGTAGACCTTTTGCCAGAAAGCCAGGGTTTCCCTGACGGTGAGGTCTTCCAGCAGGCTGTTTTCCTGAGGGACATACCCAAATAATACGCCGGCCTTGCCCCGCCCGCGCCGAAGCGGGGCTCCGTCGACGAGGATCTCGCCTTCATCGGGAGGAAGCACCTGGGCTACGATGGAGAGCAGCGTGGACTTCCCCGAACCGTTGTGCCCGGCGACGCCCAGGCTTTGCCCGGGCCCCAGGGTGAAGCTCACGTCCCGCAGGATCGGCTTATGCTGATAGGTTTTGCTAACTTTCCTGACTTCCAGCATTTCAACTCCAATATGACTGTTCTGCGTTAAATGCTCTTCGCCGGGCTTCTATACGCTGCCGCCTCAACCGCCGCCGCCGCCGACGGATCCATCTCCGCGTACGGAAGAAGCACGCTGCGGTAAATAAAGCGGCGAAAGCGCCCAGGATGACCTTCACGATGAGGGCAAGCCAGCCCGGAAGCAGATCGATGAGCTTCAAGATCACGCCAAAGACGCCGGCGATGGCTGTAAATAGGGCGGCTAACCAGCGTAGAGGCGCCCGCTCCCATACAGAGGGGGCAAGCGGGGCGTCGCCCTCTTCGGGCTCCGGCGGCGGTACAGGGGTAGTCAGCACCATGGAGGCGATATCCGTATACATCAAATCCCCGCGGCTTGGCGGCAAGGCGATAGCGACGGCCGCGGACTTGCTGCCGTCCCCGTTCACCGAAGGCGGCCCGAGGGTAACGCGTACATCGTCGTAGCTCAGGTCGTTGTGCAGCAAAAATGTATACGATACCTCATATTCCTCGTTTTCATATCCAACTTGCCGGAACTCTTCGAAGCCGTAATCCAGCAGCATCGCGGCGTCCTGAAAATTCGCCAGGGCGCCGGGGCCCATCATCAGTACGCAGATCAATGTCCTGCCATCCCGCCGGGCCGCTTCTACAAGGGTATTTTGGGAAGCGTTAGTATAACCGGTCTTGCCGCCCAGTAAACCCTTATATGGCAGCGCGCCCTGGGCTAGCATGCGGTTTTTATTGTTCAAAATCCGTCTCTGCGCCTGGAGGTTGGTGGGCTCCAGGAAGTGCTGGTAAGCGCCCCAGATGGTGAGGAAACGCTCTTCTTTGATCGCTTCCCGGGTGATCAGCGCCATGTCGTAGACTGAGGTGTAATGATCGTCGTCGTTCAAGCCGTTTGCGTTGGCAAAATGCGTATTCTTCGCTCCCAACCCGGCAGCCCGCTCCGTCATCATCCGGGCGAATTCCTCCATGGTACCGCCCACGTATTCCGCTACGGCGTTGGCTGCTTCATTTGCGGATTCCAACATGACCGCGTAGAGGATCTCGTCCAGGGGGATGACCTCTCCCGGCATCAGCCCCGCGCTGGAGCCGTCTCTTGGATTGGCGGCCACAGCGGCGTAGGACACGGTCACAGGGTCGTCGGCAGGGCCCTTCTCTAAGGCTAGCAAAGCCGTCATGATCTTGGTGATGCTCGCGGGCTTGCGCCGGGCGTGCATTTCCCTTTCCAGCAGGACCTGACCTGTGTCGGCGTCCATCAGGACGTATGACCCAGCCCGAATGTCGCCGTCGATATCGGCCCTGAGCGGCCCGGTAGAAACGGTTATGATCAACGGTATAACGAGTATCCACAGGAGCCGCGCCGCCGCGGCCCTAAGCTTGCCCATAAGCGGAAGCCTTTCAAAGTGTGCGAAAGGAATGTATAATAGAAACAACGCCCCGGTGGGGATAATAGTGGTATTATATCACAGAAGAAGCGGGAGTTCATTATGGATAAGTTAATGGTGGTTTTCTCATTGCTGCTGACGGTCGCCATAGCCCTGTTGGCCGTCACCCTGCTGACGCTGCGGGCTTTGTCTTCCCGGCTGAACGCGGATAAGCTGGAAAGTGAACGGCGCCAGACCGAACGCCAGACGGAAGCGCAACTTGCGCAAAACGAGCAGCAGAGAATGCTGTCCGATACCGTGGTCGCCAGCCTGCAGGCCAGCCAGGAAAGCCAGAAGAACGCCATCGCCCAGCTGGGCGGCGAGACGTCCCGGATGCTGGACCTCTACCGGCAGTCCATGGAGGCAACCAGCCGACAAATGACGGCAAGGCTGCAGGAGATACAGGAAAGCCAGGAGGGCAGGCTGGACAGGCTCGGGGAGACAGTAGACCGCCGCTTGGAGAAGGTTGGCGCCACGCTGGATCAGCGGTTGGAGAAAGTCAGCGGCTCAGTGGATCAGCGCCTGGATAAAGTCGGCGGCACAGTGGATCAGCGCCTGGATAAGCTGGGCGCTTCCGTGGACCAGCAGCTGGAGAAGCTCTCAGGCAGCATAGACAACCGCCTGGGCTTGATGCAAGCCACTGTCGACGAAAAGCTCCACAAAACTTTAGAGGAGCGTATCGGCCAGTCCTTCCAGCTGGTCAACCAGCGTCTGGAGCAGGTCTATAAAGGGCTTGGGGAAATGCAGGCTCTGGCCGCCGGCGTGGGCGACCTGAAAAAGGTCCTGTCCAACGTTAAGACCAGGGGCGTGCTGGGGGAATACCAGCTGGGGGCGATCCTGGAGCAGATATTGTCACCGGAGCAGTACGCGGCAAACGTCGCTACGAAGAAAGACAGCCGGGAGAACGTCGAGTACGCCATACGGCTGCCCGGGGCCGGGGACGACGTCGTCTGGCTGCCCATCGACGCCAAGTTCCCCTCGGAAAGCTACAGCCAACTGCTGGACGCTTATGACACCGGCGACGCTCAGGAGGTAGCCGCCGCCGCTTCAGCTCTGGAGCAGCGGATACGGCGCTTCGCGAAGGATATCCATGACAAATATGTGGATCCGCCCCATACGACGGATTTCGCCATCTTGTTTCTGCCCTTCGAGGGGCTTTACGCCGAAGTGGTCCGCCGGGGCATGGTGGAGAGCCTTCAAGGGGCCTACCGGATCAATATCGCCGGGCCTACCACACTGGCGGCGCTGCTAAACAGCTTGCAAATGGGCTTCAAGACCTTGGCCATACAGAAACGCTCCGGGGAGGTATGGCAAATATTGGGCGCCGTGAAGACGGAATTTGATAAATTCCGTGAGGTGTTGGAAAACACTCAGCAAAGGCTGGATCAGGCAAACAGGGAGCTGGATAAGCTGGTAGGCGTCCGCACCAGGCAGATACAGCGCCGACTGAAAGACGTGTCGACGATGCCCGAGGACGAGGCTTACCGGCTGCTGGGGCAGGGCGACGAAGACCGCGCCGACGCCGGGGGCGAAGGCGCAGATCCGGGCGATTACGCGGGGAGCATAGCAGAGGAGGAATGAAGTATGGAGCATAAAGTGACCGGTAAGCAGTTTATCACCGAGATGTGTTTCGGCTGCGGGATGGATAATGGCAGCGGGCTTCACGGCAGGTTCTACAACCTGGCCGACGGGTCGGTAGCCGCGGTATTTGAGCCGGGTGACGTCTTTCAAGGCTACCCCCAGCGGCTTCACGGCGGCGTCACCGCTTCCATGCTGGACGAGGTGCTCGGCCGGGCTATACTGCCCCTGGAGCCGGACACCTGGGCCGTGACGGCGGAGCTGACTATAAGGTACAAGAAGCCCGTCCCCCTTCAAGTCCCGCTCATCATCACGGCGAAGGTGACGGACAACAACAGGCGGCTCTTCCATAGCAGCGGCGAGATGATACTGCCGGACGGTGAGGTGGCAGCCACGGCTACAGGGGTATATATGAAGCAGCCCCTGGAGCGGATCGCCGACATGGAGGGCTTCGACCCCGGCAAGATCAGGTACGAGCAGGAAAGCGACGTGTTATCTCTTGAGTACTGAACACACAAGGGGACGGTTCTCTTGTGCTCGGCATATTAGCACAGAAGAACCGTCCCCCTGTGCCAAAGTCGGGTTCAGCTTAAGCGCAGGCGGGAACAGCTTACTGAGTATAGGCGCCCGGATACGGGCTGCGGACGCCACGGTGCAGGATTATCTGGACGCTTTCGAAAGGTTTCAGGCGGCAAGCATAACCCCCTGCGACGGCTGCACGAACTGCTGCTGGGAGAGGGCGCCCCTGACGGCGCCGGATGCGTTGCGCCTAGCCGCAGCGGCAGACGCCGGCGTCTTCGCCGGCAGCAGCAGCAGCAGCAGCAGCAGCAGCAGCAGCAGCGGCGGCGGCGCCAGCAGCGGCAACAGCAGCGCCAGTAGCGCCAGTAGCGCCAGTAGCGCCAGCTCCAGTGGCAGCGGCAGCACCAGCAACAGCCCTTCGCAAGCGGCTTTGCTGCGTTTCATCCGCGGCTATGCCGTCGTAGACGTGGACGCTGCCGATGTATCCCTCCGGCGGACGCCGGAAGGCAGCTGCGTTTTCCTCGATACGGATGAAGGGCGCTGCACCGTGTATCCCCTGCGCCCTATGGTTTGCCGGACTTATGTGTGCCTGCCTTCCGACCCGGCAGTTAACGCATTTCGCAGCCAGATCGTCAACGAAGGCGAAAACGAATTGCTACGGCTCCTGGGCGAGGCGGCCCAGGCTCTACCAGGCTTTTTGCCCGCGTTACCCGCTCCCGCCGCCGCCGTTTGGCGAAGCTTCCATGCCCGTGGTTTCGCCCACAAAAAGGACTTCGTGGATGTGGTCATCCGCGAAGCCGTTCATCATGACGTATGGGACAAACTATTTATCCGTCTGCCAGAATATCTTCAATAACGTACATGGTTTTCGGCAGTATCCGGCTTGCGGTAAAAAAAGTCGTCAACAGCCGATGCGCCTGATCCACCGAGGTGATATCCAGTTTACGCAACAGGAAGCGTATATCCTGATAGTCCATCTCGCCGTATCGGGATGACATGAGCTTCATCGCGAGCAGATACTCTGTAGACACCGCCTGAACGCGAAGCCCGTTTAGAACCAGGTAGTCCTCGATAGGCGCGTTGTCACCGATAAATCCTTTAACGCCGTCGTTTAGCCAATCAGATGGGAGGCCGTTTCGTTCCGCGATTTGCCGTGCGATATCATTGATGACCGCCTTGGGTTCATATAACGCGTCAACGTCTTTCGTCATATCCCTCGCTTCATGGACGAGGCACATAGCCGCCCCGCCGGTAAGCAGCAGCTCCCCTTGCAAGCCGCGCGCTACAAGTTCGTCTCCCAGTTGCCGAAGACAATCAATAATCAACGCTTTTGACAGCATAATCTATTCTCCATTAAGCGAAAAAGTTGGTTCGTCATATCCGCGACAGAACGTTTTCATCCACGAAGAGATTGCGGTGCTTAAACTCTGAAGGCGATTTATACATGAACAACAATCGCAGATCTCCTTTGGCGCCGCAAGCAAAATGAGGCGCGCCCCCCGGCAGGTAGCAACGAGGCGCAAATGCCCATTCCGGCGTCGGTATCTGATGGTCTATCGCCAGCTTGTGCGCCGTAGACGCAAGGAAGGGCACATACTCGGGCCTTTCCATATCATCCGGCGGAACGGCGATCATGCTTGCCTGCGTCTCAGGATCCGCTCTGTAAAAGCAGTCCAAAAAGTCGCCAAGCAGAAGATAAAAATCCGCCCCAGCCCTTGCCTGAATCGAAATGTTATATATGCTATCCATGATGTTTGTCTCCACGTTTACCGGCGTTCTTGCCTTACGCCGGGTCGGCCTGGCAGTGCTCGCAATCCTCGCAGGAGATGAACCCTTCCCTGTCGTACTCGATGCCGTTTCTGTCGTAGTAGTCCGCTATGGCGGCTTTCACCGCCTGCTCAGCCAGGACGGAGCAGTGGATCTTTGCCGGCGGTAAACCGTCAAGGGCTTCCACCACCGCCTGATTCGTCAGGGTCAGGGCCTGGTCGATGGGTTTGCCTTTGATCAGCTCGGTAGCCATGGAGCTGGTCGCTATCGCGGAAGCGCAGCCGAATGTATTAAATGTAACGTCGGTAATGACCCCGTCCGTCACCTTGATATACATTTTCATGATGTCGCCGCATTTGGCGTTGCCCACCTCGCCGACCCCGTCGGCGTCTTCCATTTTCCCTACGTTGCGGGGATGGGCAAAATGCTCCATTACTTTTTCACTGTACGCCATTGTTCATCACTCCTGTCATAATCGGTGTTTTCTGTGCGTTCACGCCTGTTCCTCTTGCATAAGCCGTTCCCATACGGGGGATATATCGCGGAGATACGCCACGACGGGCGGCGTCTCCTGAAGGATGTAATCCACGTCTTCTTCCGTTGTGTAGTGGGACAGCGATAACCTCAGGGAACCGTGGGCCACCTCATGGGGCAGGCCTATGGACAAGAGCACATGGCTGGGATCCAGGCTTCCGGAGGTGCAGGCCGAGCCGGAGGACGCGGCGATGCCCTTCATGTCCAGGTTAAGCAGCAGGGATTCCCCCTCGACCCCCTCGAAAGCGAAATTCACATTCCCCGGCAGGCGCCGCGTGGGATGGCCGTTCAGCCTGCTTCTGGGGATGAGGGATAATCCGGCGATGAGCTTGTCCCTCAGGGCCGCCACCTTTGGCATATCTTCAGCCATGGCGTCGCAGGCGTCCTTCAGCGCGGTAGCCATGCCCACGATGAGGGCCGGGCTCTCCGTGCCGGGGCGCTTGCCCCGCTCCTGCCCGCCGCCAAAGATCATGTTGTATAGAGCGACGGTCCGGCGGCAGTAGAAGAGGCCCACGCCTTTCGGCCCGTGGAACTTATGGGCGGACAGGGAGAGCATGTCTATGCATTGTTCTTCTACATCGATATGGAGATGCCCCGCGGCTTGGGTAGCGTCCGTATGGAAGAGGACGCCTTTCTCCCGGCAAAGCCGGCCGATCTCCGCCACCGGCTGTACCGTGCCGATCTCATTGTTGGCGTACATAACGGACACAAGGGCCGTGTCCGGGCGGATCGCCTTCTCCAACTCATCCATGCGGACGAGCCCGTCCTCGTGGACGTCCAGCCAGGTCACCTCGCAGCCTTGTTTCTCCATTTCCTCCACTGTATGCAAAAGGGCGTGATGCTCAAATCTGGTGGTGATCAGGTGCTTTTTGCCCTTCTTCTCCCCAAGGCGAACGGCGTTGACCACAGCCCAATTGTCCGATTCCGTGCCCCCGGCGGTGACGTAGAGCTCCCTGGGGTCGCAGCCCAGGCAAGCTGCCATGGTCTTCTTGGCGTCTTCCATGGCGGCGGCGGCTTTCTGCCCGAAGCTGTGGAGGCTCGACGGGTTGCCGTAGAACTCACCGAAGTAGGGGAGCATGACTTCCAGGACATGGGGGCTCACCGCGGTGGTCGCGGCATTGTCCGCGTAGACTTGACGCATTACGATACACCTTCCTTATGCCCGGCCATGAAATCGGCCAGGGTTTTGTTGTTCACATAGTCGTTGACCACGTCGTACAGCCCCTGCCAGAAAGGCAGCGTCGGGCAGGACGAAGCGTTTGGGCAGTCGTTGAACTCGTCGTGCAGGCATTCGGTAGGGGACAGATCCCCCTCGGTCGCCCGAAGGATATCGCCCACGCTGTAGTCCTCCACCCGGCGGGATAAGCGGTACCCGCCCTGAGGGCCGCGTTGGCTCCTGATGTATCCCGCCCGGTAAAGCTGGGCTACGATTTGCTCGAGATATTTCATCGAGATCGCCTGGCGTAACGCCACGTCCTTCAATGAAACATATTCCCCTTCCTTCTGCGTAGCCAGATCCAGCATAAAGTGTAAGGCGTACCGGCCTTTTGTCGAAATCTTCATAGCGCGCTGCCTCCGGGTCAAATCTGTCTATCCCTATTATACTACGGAAATAGTAGGAAATAAAGAGGTATTTTTAGCACAGTGGGGACGGTTCTACCCACTGGATACAGTTCATGGGGGCAGGGACCCAAAGCGCACCCATTTACCGCGATGGTTCACGGCTTCGGCCAGATGTAGCAATCGTTTGATGCAAACCCTAACGACTCCAACGCGACGTCGTGTCGCGTTCCGTCTGGTGCGACGTCCGTGTCGCACCCACGGATTTGCCAGGTTTGCGATTGCTTATCTGGCAGACGAAGCCGTTCAATCCATCGCTTATAAATAGGCGCGCTTTGGGTCCCTGCCCCCATGGACTGTATCCCCGCCGCTTTAGCCCTTCTGCTGCCTGAGTATCTCGAAGTAGCCGGCTTGCTGGCGCTTCAGCAGCTCGGGCACGTCCAGGCTGTAGGGGCAATGCTCTTTGCAGTGTCCGCAGCCGGTGCAGTTGTCGATCTTCCGCATGCTTTCCTGCATCTCCGGCGCCAGGAGGCGGCCCGTGAGGGACCTGCCCAGCAGATAGGTAATGCGCCCGGCAGTGGGTATGGGGATATCCGCCGCGCAGGGCAGGCAGTACCCGCAGCCCCGGCAGAAGTCGCCCTGGAGCTCCGCCTTGACCTCTTCGATCTCTTTGCGCAGGGCGTCGTCCATCCCCGGGGGGTCGGCCTCGAAAGCCAGGAATTCGTCCAGCTCTTCTATCTTCTGCATGCCCCAGATGGGCACGACGTTATCATACTGCCGCAGGAACGCGAAAGCCGCCTTGACGTTGGTCAGCAGCCCGCCGCACAGGGCCTTCATGGCCAGCACGCCCATATCCTGCCCCCGGCAGAGGGCGATGAGCTCCAGCTCCTCCTCCGAGGAAAGGCAGGAGAGGGGGTACTGCAGGGTATCGTAGAGCCCCGTCTGTATAGCCTCCCGCGCCACGTCCCTGCTGTGGTTGGTGATACCGATGAACCGTATCTTCCCCTCCGCTTTCGCTTTCAGAAGGCAGTCGTATATGCCGTCGTCCCCGCCGGGCTTGGGCACGAAGGAGGGATTGTGCACCTGATAGACGTCGATGTAGTCTGTCCGGAGCATCTTCAGGCTGTTTTCCAGATTCTTCACGATCTGATCCGGCTTACCGGGGAAAGATTTTGTACACAGCACGATCTTGTCCCGGACGTCGTGGAGGGCTACCCCTAACCTTTCCTCGCTATCGGTATAAGCGTTGGCGGTGTCGTAAAAAGTAACGCCGTTGTCATAAGCGCGCCGGAGCAGCGCGGTGCTTTCTTCAAAGCTTATGCGCTGGATGGGTATGCAGCCAAAGCCGGTCCGGCTGACGGTCAAACCTGTTCGTCCAAAAGTCGTTTGTTCCATGATCATGCCCCTTTCTTCGATGAGCCGGGTCGCCCGGGCTACCCGGCTCCGGCTTCCGCCTCTTGTGCCGCGGGCCATTTTTGACTATACTGGTTCTATGCCGCGTAAATGCGTTTGCGGCGCTCACGCGTTTCGCGCCGCTTGTATCAATGTTATGCCAGACGAGGGAGGTTGTCAACTATATGAAAATTACCAGTGTGGACGTCATTATGCTGAAGCAGATCGGCAGGAGGCCGGTGTTCTGCCGAATCAACACCGATGAAGGCATCTACGGATACGGGGAGTCCGGCGTGGTCGTCGGCGTGGGGATGAGCGCCGTGGCGGAGGTCGTCAAGGATCTCGCCCCCGTCGTACTGGGCATGGACCCCATGGAAAACGAGGTGATCTGGGAGAAGCTGCGCCGGTCCTCCTACTGGGGCCTGAGCCACAACATCATCCTGATGGCGGCTATCAGCGCCATGGACGTGGCTTTGTGGGACGTCAAAGCGAAGGCTTGCGGCCTGCCCCTCTACAAGCTGCTGGGCGGCAAGCAGCGGGACAAGCTCCGCGCTTACGCGAGCCAGGTGCACTTCGGATGGGGCGTCGACCAGTCCGCCCCCGGCTGCCCGAAGACCGGCTCCCCCGAGTGGTTCTACCAGGCGAGCAAGAACGCCGTAGCCGAGGGGTATACGGCCATCAAGACCGGAATAAGCTTCCACGACGAAAACGGGGAGCGTATGTCTTCCCTGTATATGAACGGCCGCCTGCCCCAACCCCTGGTCAAGCTGGCTGAGGAGCGCCTCGCCGCGACCCGGGAAGCCATAGGCCCGGATGTGGACGTCATCCTGGAAAGCCATTCCCTCACCGACGGGGTGAGCTGCATCCAGATCGCGAGAATGGCGGAGAAGTACGATATCTTCTTCATCGAAGAAGCTACCGCGCCCCTCAATCCGGAGGTCATGCGCCGGATCGCCGCCGGCACAAGCATCCCCCTGGCTACCGGGGAGCGCACGTACAACCGCTGGGGCTTCCTGCCCTTCCTGGAAAACGGCAGCCTCTCCGTCCTGCAGCCGGATCTGGGCACCTGCGGCGGCATCACAGAGGCAAAGAAGATCTGCGACCTGGCCCAGATATACGACGTATCGGTGCAGATGCATCTGCCCATGACGCCGGTAAACTATGCCGCTTCCCTCCATCTGGAAGCAGCTATCCCCAATTTTGCCATACACGAGCACCACATCGAGAGCACCAAACCTGGCTTCATCGCCATGTGCACTTTCGACTGCCAGCCGAAGGGCGGCTACATAGCCCCGCCCGAGCTGCCGGGCATAGGGCAGGAGCTGAGCGAGAGCGCCCTGGCGCAAGCGTCCATCGAGACGATAAAGTAACCTTGGACAAAAAATATCTGGTGCAATTCCCAGGAAAAACGTGTAGAATAATCTCTGTGGCAGCCACGCGGCAATCACCGGCGCGGGCGCCCACTAAGACTTGATTACCGGGAGGAACAAACGTGATTAACTTTGGGGAAGACATCGGGATCGACCTTGGCACGGCCAGCGTCCTGGTCTATGTGAAAAATAAGGGCATCGTACTCAACGAGCCTTCGGTGGTAGCCATCGACACCAATACCAACAGGGTCATATCCGTGGGCAGCGAAGCCTGGGCGATGCTGGGCCGCACGCCCGGCAATATCCGCGCCATCCGGCCCATGAAGGAAGGGGTCATCGCCGACTACGAGGTGACAGAGAAGATGCTCCGCTACTTCATCCATAAGGCCATGAGGAGCCATCAGTTCTTCAAGCCCAGGGTCATGGTGGGCATCCCGTCCGGCGTGACCAGCGTCGAGGAGAGGGCTGTACGCCAAGCCGCCATCGCCGCCGGGGCCAAGCAGTGCTTCCTCATCGAGGAGCCCCTGGCCGCAGCCTTAGGCGCCGGGCTGGATATCGCCGCGCCGGCGGGATCCATGGTGGTGGATATCGGCGGCGGCACCACCGATATAGCCGTGCTGTCCCTGGGTGGCATCGTCATCAGCAAATCCGTGCGCGTAGGGGGAGACAAGCTGGACGAATCCCTCATCCGCTACATGCGCCGGTACCACAACATGATGATCGGCGAGCGCACAGCGGAAGACATGAAGATGGAGATCGGCTCGGCCTGGCCAAGGGCGAGGGATAATAAGGAAGCCGAGATCCGGGGCCGCGACCTGGTCAGCGGCCTGCCGAAGAATATCGTGGTGACCTGCGAGGAAGCCCACGAGGCGATGAAGGAACAAATAGACGCCGTCGTGGCGGCGTCTAAGGAGATACTGGAGCGGACCCCGCCTGAGCTGGCGGCGGACATCATGGACAAGGGCATCGTGCTCACCGGCGGCGGAGCGCTGCTCCACGGCCTGGATCTGCGGCTCATCGACGAGACGCAGCTGCCGGTGCATGTGGCGGAGAACTCCGTACAGTGCGTGGCGCTGGGCACCGCCAAAGCCCTGGTGAATCTGGACCTGCTGGAGTCGGCCCGCTCCTTCAAGCGCACAGTGGACTAACGCCTGGCGCTTAGTTGTCCGCGCTGTTGTCCGGCAGGGCGACCCGTGAAGGCACCATAGCCTTCTCGTCGTAGCAGGAGAAAGCGGCGTCCACATCACCGCGGTCCAGCTTCGGCGTCAGCGCGCTGACCAGAGGCACGACGACCAGGCCCGCCACCATGGCGATGGCCCCCGCGTTGATGGGGTTATTGATGAAGGGGTGAAGGAGATTCACCACCGTGATGCCCACGCCGCAGACAAAGCTGGCCCATACCGCTGACCGGGTGACCCATTTCCCGTAAAGCCCGTAGAGGAACGGGGCGAGGAAGGATCCGGCCAGGGCGCCCCAGGAGATACCCATCAGCTGGGCGATGAATTGGGGCGGGTTGATGGCGAGTATCACAGACAGAGCGATGAAGAATACGATGAGAAGGCGCATGATCAACATCTGCGTCTTTTCCGTCATGCCTTTCAAGAAGGTCCCCTTGAGGAAATCCAGGGTCAGAGTGGAGCTGGAGGTCAGCACCAGGGCGGAAAGGGTGGACATGGACGCGGACAGCACCAGGATGACGACGATGCCGATCAGTATGTCCGGCAAGGTGGAGAGCATAGAAGGAATGATCCCGTCGTACATGATCCTGCCGGTTTCGCTATTGTAGATCGATGGGTTGTCAAACAGGCGGGCAAAAGAGCCGAGGAAGTATGAGCCCCCCGCGATGACAAGGGCGAAGACGGTGGAGATCACCGTACCGGTGGCGATGGACTTCTCGCTCTTGATGGCGTAGAACTTATGCACCATCTGAGGCAGGCCCCATGTGCCCAGTGAGGTCAGGATGACGACGCCCAGGAGGTTGACCGGGTCCGGGCCGAAGAAGGATGTGAATACGCCCGGGTGCGTAAGAGGGGCGCCGGCGTCGCCGGATATCTCAGCCAGCTTGCCGATAGCGGCGAAGAATCCGCCCCGCCCGCTGAGGACGGAGCCGATGACCGCGACGATGCCCGCCAGCATAACGATGCCTTGAAAGAAATCGTTCAAGGCTGTAGCCATGTAGCCGCCGATGACCACGTATATGCCCGTCAGTACCGCCATACCGAGGACGCATACATTGTACGGCAGGTTGAAGGCCAGGGCAAACAAACGGGATAAGCCGTTGTAGATGGACGAGGTGTACGGGACCAGGAAAACGAAGATAATGGCGGAAGAGACGATTTTCAACGTCTGGCTGCCGTAGCGCTTGCCGAAGAACTCCGGCATGGTAGCCGCGTTGAGGTGCTTAGACATGATCCTGGTCCGGCGCCCGAGGATGACCCAGGCGAGAAGGCTGCCGATGAAAGCGTTGCCTAAGCCGATCCAGGTGGCGGACAGGCCGAACCTCCAGCCAAACTGGCCGGCGTATCCCACGAAGATCACGGCGGAGAAGTAGGACGTACCATAGGCGAAAGCGGTGAGCCAGGGGCCCACGGATCTGCCGCCAAGCACGAAGCTGTTGACGTCGGTGGCGTGTTTTCTGCTGTATATGCCCACCGCGATGGTGACGGCGAAGAAAAGTATTAATAATGACAGTTTTGCAAACATTTTTTATTCCTCCTATTATTATAAAGGTTATGCCGCGGGCCATGGGCCTTGTGAAGTCTTTGCCCGCCGCGGCTTATCGTGGACGCTGCGCTAAGCTATCAGAGGCAATAAAAAACCAGGCCGCCCGCACCCGAGCCGTACAGCCGCCGGGGTACAGGGATATGCCTGTGCTTCGTCATACGTATAGACATATAAACCATCCTTCCGTTCTACATGTATGGATCCAACCTTAAACGCCGGATCCCTTCCCGCGGAATACCATCGGCCAAACCGTCCTACAAAGCTACGTCGCGGGGCTTTCGCCTCCGCCCTAACCTGACGCGTTCTGCCGTGCCGCTGTGGATAATGATTGGATTATACGCCATTTGAGGATTATGGTCAAGTATTATTTTTAAAAAAATTATGGTACAATTCGGATGAGGAAAGGAGCGTGAAGTATATGCTGCCGGAAAATCAGAAAAAGTACGATGAGAAGGAGAAGCGCGTCAAGGACGCCATCGCCCTGAAGGAGCCGGATAGGGTGCCGATCATGCCTCAGCCTGAGTTGTATCCCATCTTCAACGCGGGTTACACGGTGGCCGAGGTGGTCTATGACACGTCTCTTCAGAAAATGAAGAACGCGGCAATCAAGTATCTCAAGGATTTCGACCCGGACGGGGGGACGGGCGCCGGGATGGTGTTTGCCGGAGAGGGCCCCGGTATGGAGCTCATCAAGCCGAAAAATATGCGCTGGGCCGGTATGCCGGGGGATATCATCGACAAAAACTCCATCCAGCAGTTCATCGAGTACCCCCTGCTGCTTAACGACGAGTACGACGAATTCTTTACCGACCGTACGGGCTGGTCGCTGAAGAAAGCCATCCCCAGGACTTCCGCCGTGTTTGACCCCCTGGTAAATTTCCAGTATAACCTGGGAAACGCCAGCCGGGGGGCACGGCAAATCGCAAGCATGTTCTCCGCCCCGGACTTCCGGGCGATGATCCAGGATCTGTGGGCCATCGATGACTTCTATAAGTCGCACCAGGCGAAGGTGGAGGAAATCAATAAAGAGGTCCATGAGATGGGCTTCCCGGTATATATGGGCGGCGGCGCAGGCGTGCCTTTTGATTTCTACAGCGATTTCCTGCGCGGCACCCTGCTCACCATGGAGGATTTCTACGACAGGCCGGAAGCCATCGAGCGCTATATCGGCGAAACCCTGGAAGTCACCCTTGAAGCCATCGGGCGCACCAAGGGCAAAGACGAGGGTAAGCATTTCTTCATGGCGCTCCATAAGGGCATGGACGGCTTCATGAGCGACGAGCTCTATCGCAAATACTACTGGAGCCATCTGCAAAAGATCATCCTGGCTATCATCGATAGCGGTCATGTGCCGTATATCTACACGGAAGGGAAGTATAACTCCCGGATCGACTGCCTGACGGAAGTGCCCCCCGGCAAGGTGTTCTACCACTTCGAAGAAGTGGATATGGCGGTGGCGAAGAAGAAGCTCGGCGGCATAGCCTGCATCACCGGCGGCTTCCCCGCTACGCTGCTGGACTGGGGCACGCCTGAGCAGGTGCGCGAAGAGATGAAGCGCCTGATGGATATCTGCGCCCCGGGCGGCGGCTTCGTATTCGGCACCTCATGCGGCATGGGCAACTGTAAGCGGGAAAATGTCGAAGCTATGTTTGAGTCGGCGAGGGAGTACGGCGCGTACTGAGCCTGTGTATTACTGTACAAGCGGCGAGTACTCCATAACACTTAAAAGTTGCATTCTTTGCGGCCTTTTTCCCACGATACTGCGTTACTCCTCGGTCAAATACCACAGCGGGTATTATCCCTCATCGTGCCTTGTCTCGTGAGAAAAACTCTCGCAAATAATTGACAACTTTTAAGTGTTACGAAGTACTAGTACTCAGAGGGCGCGCCGTATGTCATGCGATTGTTAACAGATTTAATCCAGGTTTAATTTATTCTACACTTCTGTTTAATTCTGACGTGCTACGATAATAGCACGTCTTTACTATGTGTTAGGCTATCCGGCTAAGGCTGCGCTGCTCAGGATATATGTGCAGCCCGCGAAGCGGAGGGAAGACAGGAGTTGGAAAAATGTCAAAAAGAGCAAAAATTCTTATTGTATCCATAGCCGCCGCCGCCGCCATCGGCGGGGTTGTCTGGGTAGCCTTCCGGCCGCCGACGATCGAATGCATGGCCCTTACGCTGAACACGCTGGAGAACTCCTTCAGCGAAATCGGTGAGATCATACCCATTTCCGAGTATGATATTTACACAAAAACCGGCGGCAAACTGTTGAAAATAAACGCCGAAGAAGGGGCCCTGGTCAAGAGCGGCGAACAACTCTTCCTCTTTGACGACAATGACGCCAGGGACGAAGAAGACAGGATCATCGCGGAAATAGCCGTGGTGGACAGCCAGATCAGGGAGCAGATATCCGCCCTTGAGACACAAAGGCGCTCCCTTGAGTCCGACAGGGAAGGCCTACGGATCGAGCTTGAGCTGGCGCAGATCGAGGAGGGCAAGCTGCTAAGGGATTTGGAGTCATACCGTGCCCTTTTCGAAATCGGCGGGATATCCGCCCAGGAGCTGCAGAACATGGAAAGCGCTTACGAATTATTGGTCAAACAAAGGGAGCAGATCGACTCCCGGATGGCCTTCGCGGCGGCGCAGGCGCCGACGGTATCGGCCCAGATACAAAACCTCCGCCACGCGCAAAGCTCCGGCAGCGGTTCAGAAGGCCCGCCGGTTGAGATCAGCCAGCCACTCTCGGCGCAAAAGGCGCTACTGGAGACGACGCTGGAGATTTTGCGCAAAAACCGCAGTGAGAAGGAGGTCTATGCCGCCCGGGATGGCGTCGTGCAAGGGCTGTCTGTAAAAGCGGATCAGATACTGGCTCCGGGAGCTAAGCTTTGCTCAATCTACCAGCCGGGGGAGTACAGGATTGATTGTTATATATTGGTAGAGAATGTCAGCGGGGTCCATATCGGGGATGATGTGACCGTCACCGTCAGGCTAAGGGACGAGGACAGGCGATATAAAGGAACCATATCGTGGCTGGGGCATGCCGCCGCGGATATCACGTCAAAGGCGGGCGTCGCGGAGAAGAGGGTCAAGACCGAAATCAGCGTCCATGGGGATGAATGGGAGTACGCGGGTCCGCACTGGCCCGTCGAAGTACGCTTTACCGCCGCCAGGTCGAAAGACTGCATCATCGCGCCGAAGACGGCCCTCTTCGAGAGCGGGAGCGGCGAATGGATGGTATGGGCGGTACGCGACGGCATACCGGAAGCGGTCGCGGTAGAAAAGGGGGTCGAAACCCCTTCGCAAGTGGAGATCAAGGGCGAGATAAGCCCGGGTGAAGTGATCGTCGTCAACGCGAAAACCGCGAATATCACGAGTGGCAAACAAATCAAGGCGGCCATCGATGGGGGCAGGCATGGCAACTGATATCGCAAGAGGCAAACCCGTAGTGCTTTCCGCTTCGGGATTATGCAAAACATTTTATGCCGGAGCCATCGGGCAGCAGGTGCTGAGGTCTCTTGACATCGATATTTATGCCGGCGACTTCACCGTGATCATGGGCTCCTCCGGCGCGGGGAAGTCCACCCTGCTCTACGCGCTGTCCGGCATGGACAGGCCTACATCCGGCAAGATCGTCTTCGACGGCTCCGACATCTCGACGATGACAAGCGACCAACTGGCCGTGTTTCGCCGGAAAAACTGCGGTTTTGTATTTCAGCAAAACTATCTGCTGGAGGACATGAGCATCATGGATAATGTGCTCGCCTGCGGCCTGCTTGTGCGTGGCGACAGGAAGCGGCTTGTAGACGACGCGAAGGGCATGTTCGCCCATTTCGGCCTTGACGAAGGCATATGGTCAAAGTTTCCCGCCCAGGTCTCGGGGGGCGAAGCGCAGCGGGCAGGCATCGCGAGGGCGCTCATCAATCAGCCGAAAGTCGTCTTTGCCGACGAGCCTACCGGGGCTTTGAATTCCGCTTCGGGAAAAGCCGTGCTGGACGCGCTCACCGCCGTCAACCGGGATGGGAAAAGCATCGTGATGGTCACCCACGACCTGGCCTCCGCCCGCAGAGGGAACCGAATCATCTACTTGAAGGACGGCGCCGTATGCGGGGAGCGCCGCCTCGAGCCTTATGACTTTGAGGATAAGCAGCGCGCAGAGACGCTTCAACCTTTTTTGGAGGAAATGGCCTGGTGATTATCCTACGCAAAATGATCAGTCAACTAAAGCCGATGGCGCTTCTCGTCCGCAGCTACGTCCGCAAGGGCCGGGGGCAGCTGGCGTCGCTGCTCCTCATCATCATCACCGCGACGGCGGTCATGAACCTTGGGGCTTTGACCTTGATCGACTTCGCTACGTTTCTCGATGATAAAGCCGACGCCCTGGGCACGCCGGATGTGACCATGATCGTCAGGAAAGATGGTTATAGCCCCGCCTACGAAGACTTCTTGCGGAGCGACCTTTTTGTGACGGATACGGCTACCGAAGATATCCTGCTTCTGCCGGAAGTGTCCTTTCTGTATGGCAGCGGAAAGCTCACCTATAGCCTGTTGATCCAGAACGCCGACTTGGAGAGGGCGATGGCCCCCATGTCGATAACCGGGCGCCACGATGTGGAGGTAGCCGACCCGATCTACGCGCCTTTTATCCTGAGCTCCGGCGGCGGATATAAGGTCGGCGACAGGATCGTACTGGATTATAATCATCAGGAATACAGCTTCGGGATCGCCGGTTTTGTCGAAGACATCCTGTATGGAAGCATCAATATGGGGATCATCGGCTTCTTTCTGCCCGAGGCACAGTTCGCCAGGCTCAAAGCGGAGAGCCCTGCCATACCGGCGGTGCTGCTGTCATGCAACCTGTCCGACCAGCGCTATACCGGCGAAGTATTTGAGGGGCTTGCCGCGGCTTACTATAACGACGGGAATCTTTTTGACGTCATGCCGGCGGATATCGCGAAATCCGCCCGCTCCCTCAGCGCGGATATATCCGCCATGGTGATGGCAGCGTTTGCCGTGGTCGTCACCGTCGTAGCCCTCATTGTGATCCGCTTCCGTATCCGCGACAGCATACGGGACGACGTCAAGGAGATCGGGGCGATGAAAGCCTTTGGCTATACAAGCGCGCAGATCGCCGCTTCCATCATGCTTCAATTTCTCGGCGTCACCCTGATCGGAGGCTTGATCGGGACGGGAGCAGCTTATGTGTTGCTGCCATTGATGTCGGCTGTGTTTTCAGCTCAGGCGGGACTGATTTGGGAACAGGGGGTTTCCGTTTCCACCAGCGTTGGCTGCCTTCTCATCCTATTGGCAGCCGTAGCCCTCGACGTCGTTACCGCTTCCCGGCCGATCAAGGCGCTGGAGCCGGTGGTGGCGTTCCAGGGCAGTCGGAGTGAAAAGGAGATCAAAAAGAATCATTTCCGGCTGGACCGGTTTTCATGGAATTTGCAGCTGATCATGGGGAGCAAGCACATCATGCAAAACATCGGCCAAAGCCTGGCAATCCTGGTGATCATCGCCGCAGTCACCTATGCCTCGGCTTTCGGCTTGATGTTTTACTACAATATGGCCGTAGACAGCGACAGTTTCATCAGCACCATCGCCGGTACGCTCTGCTCCGTAGGCGTGAGCCCGCAGTCTAGCGTAAACGCCGTCAAGCTTCGCGATGAGATCGCCGACTTGCCCGGCGTACGCAAGGCGTACACCTACGACGACGTCATTGTGCTCATCGACGACATTATCCATTTCGCCAGCGTCACGGAAGACTTCGACGAGCTCGAAGGGCAGCTGCTGTACGAAGGCAAGTATCCGAAATCAGCGGATGAGGTCGCCCTGAGCGGGCTGGCTTGCGAAAAGATGGGCAAAGCCATAGGCGACGGGATAAAAATCAGCATAGGCGGGAAAACGGAGGAGTACATCATCAGCGGCCTTATACAGTCGGGCAACAATATGGGGAGGATCCTTCTCCTCGACGCCGACGGCCTCAAGCGGATAGAGCCTGACTTCACCCCATCGTTTATCTATATTGTATTGGAAGAGGAGGTGGATACGAATCTGTTTATCCGGCTCCTGGAAAACCGGTACGGCAGCGCCATCGCGAAGCCGATGAATGTGGAGGAACTGATCAAAAGCCAGAGCGGTTCATTTGTATCCCTGACCATGCTCTTGGCCGTCGCCATCCTCGTGGTGACCGGCCTGGTCGTTTCACTGATCCTGTATTTTATCATCAAGACGATGATTGCCAGGAGGCGGCGATACTTCGGTATCCAAAAGGCTCTGGGCTTTACTACGAATCAAATCATTCAGCAGATAGCCCTTAGCCTTCTGCCGGTGACGGCGGCGGGTGCTGTAATCGGCATTGTAGCAGGATACTTTGGCGTCAACCCTATGCTGTCGGTCATGTTCAAATTCGCCGGTATCATGCGGGTTGAGATGGTCATGTCCCCGTTATGGCTGGCGCTGCTCTGCATAGGCGTCGTATTATTTTCCTATATGATCGCGATCCTGGTTTCCGGGAGGATCAAGAGGATTTCGCCTTACGCCCTGATGACGGACTAATTTGCAGATGTTTTCTTGGACGCAAAACTTGACAAACCATACCATTTTCGGTATTATCATAAACGCACCAAAGCCTTGATGTCATTGAGTGTAGCAAACGATGACAGAAAGCAAAAAGGCAACAAGTGACGCAGGATTTTTCGCCTGTGGCAAGACAAGCAAGGAGAGGCATGAGGGAGTGTATCCCAATACATGACCGAATGAATCGACGTAGCGGACGCCGCCACAGACGAAAAAGACAAGTCAGGGACAGATGGCCGAGTTTGGTTTAAGGCGCACGACTGGAAATCGTGTATACGTTAATAGCGTATCTAGGGTTCGAATCCCTATCTGTCCGTCCATAATTTGGAAAATCCGAATCCTGCCATTCGCCGTTAGTACCGGTGGGCGATGGGTTCGGATTCTCTCATTAAGACCCAGGCACAACACTAATGAAGGTGATTCGTTGAACGGCAGGCACGAACTCAAGCATACCATCAACGCCGCGGACTACGCGCAGCTCCGGGCACGGCTCCGGGCCATTGCGAAACCGGATGCCCACGCCGACGCTGACGGCAGATACACGATACGCAGCCTATATTTCGACAACTATGTAGACAAGGCGGTCACAGAGAAGCTATCCGGCCTCAGCCGCCGTGAGAAATTCAGGCTACGCTACTACAACGGCGACGATTCATTCATCCGCTTGGAGAAAAAGAGCAAAGCGAACCTCCTGGCGTACAAAGAAAGCGCCGTCCTCACCAAAGCGCAGTGCGAAGCTCTGCTGTCGGGGGAATATCGGCAGATCAAGCTGCCGGAGGAGCCCCTTCTCATGGAGCTGTATACGAAGCTCCATTATCAAAGCCTGCGGCCGCAGACTATCGTGGATTACCACAGGGAAACCTACGTCTATCCCGCGGGCAACGTGCGGATCACCTTCGACAGCCGCGTCAGGATGTCGAGCGATGTGGCGGGCTTCTTCAAGCCCCGGAGTGGCGGTATTCCCGCTGCAAAGGGGATGATCATGGAGATCAAATATGACGGCTTTTTGCCGGACATCATCAGCGACATCGTGCAAATCAACGGGCGCAGCCAGACGGAGTTCTCTAAATACATCGCCGCGCGGCTTGTCTGAACGCCCGAGGCTATTTGACCGCCCGAGGTTTGGGCATTCACCTTCGCCTTTGCCTTTGTCCCACGGTCAGCGCCAAACACGAGGAGGAAGGAATCATGTGGGATCAACTCTTTCATTTCAGCTTTTTGGATAAAGCGACGGTATTCTCCCTACCCGACATGGTCGTCGCCTTATTCGTCTCATTTGCCCTGGGGCTATTCATCTTCTATGTCTATCAGAAAACCTACAAGGGCGTCATGCACTCCTCGTCCTTCGGCGTCTCCCTCATCGCCATGAATCTGATTACCACCCTCATCATCCTGGCCGTGTCATCCAACATGATCGCCTCCCTGGGCATGGTCGGGGCGCTGTCCATCGTCCGCTTCAGAACCGTGGTCAAAGAACCTCTGGACCTGGTCTACCTCTTTTGGGCGATAACCATAGGCATCATCGTGGGCGTCGGGCTGGTACCCCTGGCGGTCGTCGGCTCCCTGGTCATCGGCGTCATCCTTTTCGTCTTCGTCAATCGCCAAGCCGGAGATACGCCCTACGTCGTCGTGATTAGCTGCGCGGGGGATGAGGCGGAAGCCCAAGCGATTCAGCTGATCGGCGGGCAGACCCGCAAGCACGTCGTCAAGGCGAAGACCGTCTCTCAGGAAGGCGTGGAGCTGACTGTGGAGGTCAGGCTGCGTGAGTCGTCCACCCAATTCATCAACGGCTTGTTGGCCATCGAGGGTATCACAAACGCCACATTAGTCTCGTACAACGGCGACTATTATATGTAAATCGGGCGACGGCTCGCCATCGGAGGCGCGGTCATGATCACAAGCAGAAAAACAGCGATTGCCACCATAGTATGCATGTGCCTTAGCCTATTTCTCTGCGGCTTCATCGTCTATGGGGCGCACAATATCGACACGCCCAAGACGGCTGCGTATGAAAAAATGCTCTTCGGCGACAAGGTCATCACCTTGGACATTCGGACAGAGGAGGACAATTGGCAATACTTCCTGGACAATGTCCAGGACAAAGAATGGATCGCCGCCGACATGGTTATCAACGGCGAATTCTTTAGCACAGTCGGCATCCGGCCCAAAGGCAACTCTACGATCCGCATGGTCCCCAGTCCGGCTAACAGAGAAGCCGACGTCATGTACAGCCTGCATATCAAGATGAACAAATACGTCAAAGGCCAGACCTACTACGGGCTCGATACCTTTTGCGTCAACAACATGCTCGCCGACACGACGTATATGAAGGACTATCTCTCCTACGACATCATGCGCTACATCGGCGTGGACGCCCCCTTGATGAATTTTGCCAATATCACGGTCAACGGCGAGGACTATGGCTTCGGCATTGCGCTAGAGCGCTACGACCAGGCTTATCTCGACAGAGTGTACAGCACTACGGCAGGGCAGCTATACAATGTGAAGGTTCTCATGAGCGAGCGCGTGGCCTTCGAAGCCGCGTGGCAGGACGCGGAGAATGACGCCGTCGGCGGGCCGGGAGGCGCCGGAGCGCCGGAGGGCGGCGCAGGCCAAGGCGGCGGATTCGGCCAGGGGGCCGGTTTCGGCGGCTTTCGCGAGCAGCCGGGGGGCGGTTCGCTCCTGTACACGGGAGACAGCATTGGCAATTACCCTTGCATATTCAACAGCGTCATATTCAGCAACAATACAGACGAAGACAAGCAAAGGGTCATCACGGCCATTAAGTACTTAAACGAAGGGACCGATCTGGAGCAATACATCGACGTGGACGCGGCCTTGCGCTACTTCGCGGCACACAACACAGTCGTCAACTTGGACAGTTATTCGACGACGCTGCAGCAGAATTATTACCTATACGAACGGGATGGCAAGCTGACAATCCTGCCCTGGGATTATGGCCTTGCTTTCGGCGGATTTCTATCAAATAGTACGCTCAACGTGATCAATTTTCCCATCGACACTCCCGTCAGCGGCATAAGCATGGAGAGCCGCCCACTCCTGGACAAGCTATTTGCCGTGGAGGAATACCGGGAGCGGTACCACGGGTATCTGTGGGAAATCGTCGAAGGTTATTTCGAAAGCGGCCGATATTTGCAGACCATCCGCGACCTGGATAGCAAAATCAGCGCTTACGTAAAAAACAGCGCCTCTACATTCGTTACCCATGAGCAATATCAAGCGTCTCTGCCTCATCTGGCGGAGCTGGGGCGCCTACGCGCAGTGAGTATACGCAGGCAGCTTGATGGCACGATACCAT
>WRIW01000014.1 GCA_009782505.1 Clostridiales bacterium | reverse complement strand
ACTTGCCGTATCGGCCATGCTTAATGACCATATTGCGTCCGCATTTCTCGCATACCTCGTCGGTCACCTCATCCGCCAGCTCTACGTGACCGATCTTGGCTTCCGCCTCCTCTAGCTCCCTGGCGAAGGGATGATAGAAATCGTAGATGATTTTTTTCCAACCCCGGTCGCCTTCCTCGATGTCGTCGAGCTGCTTCTCCATATTGGCGGTGAAATCCTTGTCGATGATATTGGGAAAGTGCTCCGTCAAGAGATCGACTACCAGTTCGCCCAGCTCCGTGGGGAGAAACATCCTTTTTTCTTTCAGCACATAACCTCTGGTCACGATAGTGTCGATGGTGGGCGCGTAGGTACTGGGCCTCCCCACGCCCATCTCCTCCAGGGATTTGATCAGTGAGGCTTCGGTGAATCTGGGCGGCGGCTGGGTGAAGTTTTGCTTCTCCATCCATTTCTTCAAAGGCAGCTCTTCCCCTTCGGTCAGGGCAGGCAACTTCACCATTTCGTCTTCGCCCTCGTTTTCCCCATCCACAGCCTTCGCGTCCCTGCCTTCCTCATAGAGCCGGGTAAAGCCGGGGAACGTCACCACGACGCCGGTACTGCGGAACGTATAGGCTTTCGCCTGAAAATCCGCCGTAGTGACGTCCTGCTCCAGAGAAGCCATCTGCGAGGCGACAAAGCGCTCCCAGATCAGCTTGTAGAGCTTGTACTGCTCGGGGGATAAGAAGGGCTTCATCGAATCCGGCGTCCGCTCCACCGACGTAGGCCTTATCCCTTCATGGGCGTCCTGTATCCTGCCTTTTTTCGTGTAAACTCTGGGCGTCTTCGGCTTGTATCGCTCGCCATAGGCGCCCTCGATGTACGCCAGGGCTTCCTCTTGGGCTTCGGCGCTTATCCTTGTGGAATCCGTCCGCATATATGTGATCAAGCCTACCGTCCCCTCGCTTTTGCTGAGGTCCAAGCCTTCGTATAGCTGCTGGGCGATCATCATCGTCCGCCTGGCCGTATAGTTGCATTTGCGGAAAGCTTCCTGCTGCAGGCTGCTTGTGGTGAAAGGAGGCGAAGGGTTTCGCAGCTGAGGTTTCGTCTTCACGGACTTCACCGTGAAGTCTTCCTTGCCGACGTCGCTTTTCACTTTCTCCACATCGGCGGAAGTACTCAACCGGGCTTTCTTCCCGTTGATCTGGTGGAGCCGGGCTAAGAACTGGTCGCCGCCTTTCGCCAGGCGGGCTCTCAGATCCCAAAACTCTTCCGGTATGAAGTCCCGTATCTCTTTTTCCCTGTCGCATATCAGGCGCAGGGCCACCGATTGCACCCGTCCCGCAGATAGGCCCTTCCTGACTTTTTTCCATAATAGCGGGCTCAGCTTATAGCCGACGATCCTGTCCAGTACCCGCCTCGCCTGCTGGGCTTCCACGCGCTGTATATCGATGGGCCTTGGATGCTTCACCGCGTCTTCCACCGTTTTCTTAGTGATCTCGTTGAACTCGATCCGGCACTTTTTACTGGCATCCAGCTGGAGTAGTTCCCCCAGATGCCAGGCGATAGCTTCACCTTCGCGGTCGGGGTCTGTCGCCAGCAGGACCGCGCTGCTCTTCTGCGCCATGGATTTCAGTTCCTGGACCAGATCGCCCTTTCCTCTGATGGTGATATACTTGAGTGCCAAATCATTGTCCACATCAATGCCAAACTGGCTTTTCGGCAAATCGCGCACATGGCCCATACAGGCTTTCACCGTATACTTTTGGCCCAGAAACTTCCCGATCGTCTTAGCCTTGGCCGGGGATTCCACTACAACCAGAGTCTTTGCCATACTTCTCACCTACTTATTTTGATTGCTGCGGAGCGCTCTTCCGCTCTTCACATCGCTTCGCGCTGTACGCAAATCAGCGCGTTTATTTCCTATATCCGCTGATAGTATTCGCCCGGTAGTTTTTCTATTAAACGTAAAGATGTGAGTTTTGTCAAGTCCAAATAAAGGCAGCCGGCGGCTTTCTCATACCGGGCAGCTATATACGACGAGAGCAGCCCGTCCACATGGACCGGATAATAGCTGATGCTGTCGTAGAGTTTCTTTTCCCTGGGGGAAAGCCCGGCGGTGGCTTTCCCCTCCTGCGCGAAGAGTACCTGCTGGCTCCCCCGGCCTCCTGCCTTAGCCTGACGGGGCGCCCGGATCTCTTTCCCGGGATCGTCATCAAGGGGCCCATATCTTTCCGGGTAGTATGCGGAAAGGATATCGCCGGGGGTGATGGCAAGCTGCGCCCCGTCTTTGATGAGCCGCAAAGGTCCTATGCTGTACGGGTTGGTCACCGGGCCGGGTATGGCCCATACGTCCTTCCCCTGCTCCGCGGCCCAGTCGCAGGTGATCAGCGCCCCGCTCCGCGCCTCCCCTTCGACCAGGAGGGTGAAACGGCCGAGCCCGCTGATGATCCTGTTTCGCATGGGAAAGTGCCATTCCAGGGGCTTATCCCCCGGATAGTACTCGCTGAGAATGAGGCCCTCTTCCCGCAGACGCTGGTACAGACGCCTGTTTTCCTGGGGGTAAGGGACGTCCACGCCGCAACCGAGCACGGCTATGGTACCCCCCTCCTCTGCCAGGGCGCCTTCGTGGGCAGCCGCGTCTATGCCCTTTGCCATGCCGCTGACGACGCACAAGCCGGCTTCAGCGAAAGCCCCGGCAAAGTCGGCCGCGACCTTCCTCCCGTATGCCGTAGATTTTCTGCTTCCCACGATGGCTGCGGAGGGGCGATTCAGCAAAGAGGCCTTTCCATAATAATAAAGGATAACCGGACAATCCGAAAAATGCAACAATTCTTTGGGATATCCTTCCTCCAGGCAGCACAGTACGCCGATCTTTTTTTCCACGCAAGCCTTCCAAAGCTTTTCCGGACGCATCTTTTTCCGCATGAGGATGAGCCTTTCCCTTATCGCGACGGATACGCCGCTCAGCGCGGCGGAATCATCCCTATGCCAGAATGAAAGCAGCGAGCC
Source organism: Clostridiales bacterium (assembly GCA_009782505.1). Taxonomy (GTDB): domain Bacteria; phylum Bacillota; class Peptococcia; order DRI-13; family UBA5745; genus WRMS01. The sequence continues at coordinate 37,759 of WRIW01000014.1, read as the reverse complement.
GTATTGGGCGACGATTTGCTTCGCTACGTGGAAAGCTTGGTTGTTGACGCCGGCTTGCAGGGCCATCCAGTGCATTTTTTCCTGCGTGTCCATTTTTCCTCCATATTATATCATCACAACCATATTATACCATTATTAACATGCATTGACAAGAGTAGACGAAAAAAAAACGTAACTCGTCTCTGAGATGAGCTACGTTTAATTCCTGAACCTTTTCGCGCTATGCGCGTATGTTGAAGGTTACGCCGGCTGCTCCTCCATGATCCGGCTGAAGCCGTAGTCCGGGGCTAACTCCGGCGCTCTTCCGGCGCTAAAGAAGACTTCGCCCCGAATCGCGGATCTGGCGACGTCCATGGCCTTTTCGATGAGCTCCCCGTCGGACACGATCCGGTAAACCAGCCCGGATTCAAGAGCCTGCCGGGCGCTGTAGCTCCGGGCGGCGAAGTATAACTCTTCATTCAAGACTTCATAGAATTTCGCTTTTTCCGACGCCACGACCAGGTGGCAAGCCAACGCCAGCTTCATCCCCGCGCCGATGGCGAAGCCGTTAACCGCCGCGATCACCGGCTTACCCATATCCCGTATCAGCCAGGCTAGGTCATTGCGTTTTTCCTTATGTCTCAGATCAACGGACAATCCGGCTATATTACTTACCTTCAAAGTCCTTCCCGCGAAAAAAGCTCCGTTCTTGCCGGTCAGCACGATCGCTTTGATCTGGGGATCCTCTTTCGCCCGGTTGAGAAAGTTCGCCAGCTCTCTTTTATTGTCTACATCCATATCTTTTTTACTTTCCTGGGTATTGAGCTTGACTACGGCGACGCCTTCCGTCAGCCGGACGAGTATGGTTTTATAATGATAACGCATAAAATCACTCCATTTCTTTTATTATTTTATAACGTATTTATTATCTCTTTTGAGCTTATTATAATCTATCTGTGATTAATGTCAAGTGCTTTTTCAATATTTTTTTAATTATTTTCAACATAATCCGTCTGTATTAGCACATATCGCGTCGCTGATGTCTATTTTAATATTACACTATATATTAACTAGTGGCTAATGCGTATTGCCATTATTCGTCACCCGTTAATAAATAAAATGCGTTATTTATTTATTATTTCAAGAGTATCATTTTCCTTACTATTGTTTTACCCGCCCTTACTGTGCTATTATTATTCCTGAGATAAAAATATCTAATGTGAGAAAGCGAGGAAAGATACTATGTTGTCAGTCAAAGAAAACTTTTTGCGCGCGATACGTGGAGAAGTGCCGGAATATGTGCCGCGGTACAGCATATTCTGGGGCGCGCGGTGTTCGATTCTAAACGGCGAACGGGTAAACGGCGTGGGCAAGGATATTTACGGAGTGGAATGGATCGACGAGGGGAGCGCCATCAAGGCTTCCATCCCGAGAAACGACATTTTTCTCCTGGACGATATCCGCCGCTGGCGGGACGTCATCAAGTTTCCGGATTTCTCCCATGTGGATTGGGAAGCCATGTCGAAGAAAGACCTCAAGGATCGCGACCCCGACCTGCCCAAGGGCGGCGGCATGGGCGGAAGCTTCTTCCAGGCTCTGGTATCCTTTATGGGCTTTACCGAGGGGCTCATCGCCTGCCATGAGGAACCCGAGGAAGTCAAAGCGCTCATGAATTATCTCTGCGACAATTATCTGTCTCTGGCGGACAAGTTCCTGCAGTACTACCAACCCGACTACATCAGCGGCGGGGACGACATCGCCCACGAACGCGCCCCCTTCGTCTCACTGGAGACCTTCCATGATATATTTGAACCCGTCTGGCGGCGCCATTTAAAATTCTTTAAGGACAGGGGTTACTATGCCATCCATCATAACTGCGGCAAGTTTGAGACCTTCCTGGACGACGTAGTAGACATGGGTTATAATGCCTGGGATCCCGCCCAGCCTGTAAACGACCTCAAGGCAATCAAAAAGAAATATGGCAACAAGCTCCTGATCTGCGGCGGTTTTGAATCCCGGCCTTATCTGCCCCATATCGACATCTCCGAAGAGGAGATCCGCGCCTCAGTAAGGCAGGTCATGGACGACCTTGCCCCCGGCGGCGGTTATGCTTTCATCACGGTGGGCGGCGTTAATACGGATCCCATCGCCCAGCAGCGAAACGACTGGGTCGTCGACGAGTACGAGAAAAGAAAATTTGACTACTATAAGTAAGGAAGGTCTTGCGGCATGTTGAATGAGAGAGACAATTTCCTACGCGCCCTGGGCGGCGCGGCTCCGGAGTACGTCCCCCGCTACAACCTTGGCTGGGCGATAAGGCCCTCTATACTGAATGGCAGCCGCACGGCGGTGTTCGGCCCCGGCAAAGATATCTTCGGCGTGGAGTGGACCAATGAAGGCAGCGCCTTCGACGCGGCCCTGCCCAGAAACGACGTATTTCTCCTGGACGATATCCGCCGCTGGCGGGACGTGGTCAAGTTTCCGGACTTCAGCGGCGTGGACTGGGAAGCTTTAGCGAAGAAAGACCTTAAGGATAAGGACCCCGGCCTTCCATCCGGCGTCAGGCTTGACGCCCAGGGATACTTCCAGTCGGTGATGAGCTTCATGGGCTTCACTGAGGGTCTTATCGCCTGCCATGAGGAGCCGGAAGAGGTGAAGGTCCTGGCCAATTACCTCTGCGACGGTTATCTCAGCCTGGCTGAGCCCTGCTTGAAGCATTACGCGCCGGACTATATCATGTTCGCCGACGACATCGCCTCGGAGCGGAGCCCCTTCCTGTCCGTGGAGATGTTCAGGGACATCTTCGCCCCCGTCTGGCGCCGCTACATCAAGTTCTTCAAAGACAGAGGTTATCCGGCCGTCCATCACAACTGCGGGCATTTCGAGGCTTACCTGGACGACGTGGTAGACATGGGTTTCAATGCCTGGGACCCCGCCCAGACGTCAAACGACCTGGTGGGGATCAAGAAGAAGTTCGGAAACAAGCTGATGATCTGCGGCGGGTTCGAGACCAAGGCTTTTCTGCCTCACTTGGAAGCCACGGAAGCACAGATCCGAAGCGCGGTGAAGAGCACTATGGACGCCCTTGCCCCGGGCGGCGGTTACTCCTTCCTCGGGGGCGGGCCCGGCGCCGACCCCGTGTCCCAGCAGCGCTCCGTCTGGATCTTGGACGAGTATGAGAAGCTGAAAGCCACTTACTACAACTGATAGCAGAACGAAGCTCGCTTCGTGGGCCAAGCATAGGCTTGGCCCACGAAAAAAAAGCGCTGTCCGCCACTGACTTAGGATCAGGGAGGGCAGCGCTTTATTTAGCCGTCTTGTATTCGGTCAGTCGTCGACCAGCTGGCTCTTAGCCAGGGTCTTGCGCGTCTCTTCCGATATGAAGGAGATATTGCCGTAGGCTTTCTCCACTTCCGTACTGATCAGATCCACCATAGTATTGATCTCTTTGATGGAGGTGGTCGCCTGCTCCGAGACCTGCTGGGTCTCCGATACCGTGCTTTTTGACGAGCTTGCCAGATTGCGTATCTCTTCCGCCACCACGGCGAAAGTCTTGCCGTGCTGGCCTGCCCTGGCAGCCTCCACGGAGGCGTTAAGAGAGATGATATTGATATGCATGGCGATTTTGTCGATCTCGTTTGCCATCTTGTTGTACTTCTCGATGGCGTAGTTCACGCTGGACACGCTGTTTGTGATATCGTCGGACAAGCCCTTGATCTTACCGATGTCTTCCAGTATGCCGTCGATGTTTTCCAGATTGGCGTGAGACAGCTCCAACACGGCGCTGTGCTCGCTGTGGATATCGTTACGCACTTTCTGGATACAGTTTCTCGGTATATTGAGCTTAAGCGCAACCTTTCTCGCCATGCCGTAGCAGGTGTCGGCGCCGCAGGCGGAGCAGTCGAAGCGGCGGTCGATCTCCGTCTCCTTACCCAGCTGAAGCATAGCGTTTTCCATCTGCTCATCGGTCACCGAGTAAGGATAGATATTCGCCGGGGTATACCTGCGGAGAAAATCATTCAGGTTTAGCCGACGGTCGAATTCATCATACAGCGCCACGGCGTCGTCCGGATCCTGATAGATGAACTCTCTGCCTTCCTGCATGATGGTATTGATCTCAAAGAGGCTCCTCTCATGGGCGCAGCCCGTGCCCATATTGCATCCGTCCAGGCAGTTAAGCACGTCGAATACTACCGGCAGATCTTCCAGCCGCTGCTCGCCGTACTCCCGCAGGGCGTCGTAAACGATGCTCTGGCCTTCGGACTTATCTATACGCAGCGCTTTTCCCAGATGGAGCTCCACATTTTCCCGCAATCCGCCCGGTACGGAAAATATCCGCCCCAGAGAGGACTCCCTGTGGTCAAATCCGCTTTCTTCCATCGGCAGATTTATGCCGTGCTGCTGTACGTATTCGTAGATTTTCTTCAGCGTGACATTGTACTCCACGTAATGGGTAGCTTCGAACTCATGGGACTTCGCGATGCAGGGGGATAACGCGGCGATCTTATCGTTGACGCCTTCGTACTTTTTCATGTAGATAGCGGTGCACAGCATGGGGCTTTGCACGGGGGACAGGTACGGAAGCAGGTTGTGGTCGTGGATAAGGATATAGTTGACGATGGCCGGGCAGGGCTGGGTGATGATGGCTTTTGGGTTATTTTTCTGGATATACCGGATATATCCCCAAGTACAAATATCCGCGCCCAGAGACACATCGTATACTTTCCTGACGCCCTGCTGCCTCAGCCAAGTCAGCAGCCTGCCCCAGTTCTCGCCATTTGCCCGGTTAGCCGGAGCGGCGAATAAGGATATCGGTACGCCGGCGTGGAGATCCGCCAGGAAACGCTCGGTATCGTCGTAGTAGTCCCGGGAGTGATGCTGGCAGGCGTCTATACAGGCGCCGCAAGCTATGCACCGGTCGTGTTCCACCCTGACCTTGATTTCCTCGCCTTCGAGGTAAGCGACATTGGCGCCTTCCACCGGGCAGACGCGGATACATCGGTTGCAGCCAACACAGGTAGTAGGGTCGTTCGTAATCAGATCGCGCATTCTCGTACCCCTTTATCAAATCGAATAAAATTACTTCTCTAGTTTAAATTATAACACGCGCCAACGCAAACCACAATCCTGAAATGATATCCGCAAATCATTGACAGGGGGCGCGGAACCTTGTATAATAACGTCGCGCGTAGACGCGGCCCGCTTGCGAAGCGGCGTTTGCGCTTGCCGAAGGGGTATGATGTAATGGTAACATGACGGTCTCCAAAACCGTTCTTGAGGGTTCAAGTCCTTCTACCCCTGCTCATGAACAAGGGGATTAGCCTGTGCGCTAGTTCCCCTTTTTCGTGAGCAGCTCTTACAATGTAGGACTTGATAAGCTACCCCTGCTCATACAACCGTGATTCATACGGCTCCTGGACCGTTTCGGGTAAACATCGCGAAAAACGAATTATTACGCCTAGCGGCTACGACACGACCTCCTGTCGTGCTCCGCCTGGCCCAACGTCCTGTTGGCCCTACGGCGTATCGGTTGATTTTCGCGTGCTTACCAACGAAACCGTCCAATGTCGCCCGGATGAATCACGGTTCTCATTGTGCTGGCCCGGACAAGCAGGCCTTTTACCGCGCCGCCAATACGCATAAGGCGATGAGGTGCAGCGGATAAAACGCGTAGAACCCCCACTGGGCAAGCTTCCCCCCCGAACCTTTCGTCCCGTTGTAGAAATACAGCAAACCGATGGGGACGAACCTGCCAAGATTGATCAGGGCTATGGCGAAACTTATATCGCTCACATACTTGCCCGTTATCAGGCCGATGACCGGGTAGAAGAAATCCTGGGCGCCCGTAACCAGGGTGATGATGATATAGGCCTTGGCCTGCCTGGGGAAATCCCCGTAAAAGCGCTCGAATGCCAGGATGCAGAATACAGCGATATATGTCCAGTCGCCCGGTATAGACGCCACGGTAAGGGCTACCAAAGCCAGCGCCCGGAGCATGACGCTTTCGATCTCCCGATAGGCCCGCAGCGCGAGAAAGCCGACGAGCAGGGTATAGATCACGTTTAGCTCCAGATACGTCCCGCTCCGGGGCGGGCCCCCGGTCATGAACCATACGAAAGGCAGGTAGCTTACCGCCGCAAAAACGGCGAGGCGTATCGTATACCGGTTCTTGTCCCTGGTATAGTGATACCCCTCGACGATGAAGTAAAACATAACGGGCGCTGTGATCCTGCCGATGAAGCGCATGACGCCGTAGATAATGAGGTTTTGCGTCGTATCCGGAACCACAAGGGCGTGGGCCGCGTGGTCAACGAGCATAGTCGCGATAGCTACCGCTTTCAAAGCGTTAGCGGAAAAGCCGTAGCCCCCGGCCTGCCCCTGTCTTCGCCTTTTTGCGATCAATCCTTCTCTTCCCTGGTCTTCTGGTACTCGTCGATGATCCCCTGGGCGATCATCCCCGGGACGTCTTCATAATGGTCGAAGTTCATATTAAAGTATGCCCTGCCCTGGGTTATGGACTTCAAGTCGATGGCGTAGCGGTACATCTCGCTGAGGGGCGCCATAGCCTTTACTACCTGCCACTTGCCGTGTGGCTCCATGCCTAATATGCGCCCGCGCTTGCCGTTTAGGTCGCTGATGATATCTCCCATATACTGATCCGGCACATGGACTTCCACATACTGGATGGGCTCCATCAGCACCGGCTTGCATTTTTCCACGCCCTTCTTGAAGCATTGGGAGGCGGCGATCTTGAAGGACATCTCTGAAGAGTCCACGTCGTGATACGAGCCGTCGAAGAGCTCCGCTTTGATCTGGGTCATGGGGTAGCCGGCCAGCACCCCTTCCGCCATGACCTCGCGTACGCCTTTTTCCACAGCGGGATGATAATTCTTCGGCACGGAGCCGCCAAATATAGTCTCGGCGAACTCGAAGTCCCCTTCGGGATAAGGATAAAACCGCATCTTCACATGGCCGTACTGGCCGTGGCCGCCGGACTGCTTCTTATGTTTGTATTCATTTTCCCCCGTACCCCGTATCGTTTCCCGGTACGGCACCCTGGGGGTCTTCGTGGTGACTTCCACGCTGTACTTGGTCTTCAGGCGCTCGATGACGATATCCAGATGGGTCTCGCCCATGCCCGTGAGGACGCTCTCCTTGGTCTCTGGGTTCTTGACAAAATGAAGCGTAGGGTCTTCCTCTACCATCTTATTGATAGCGCCGGCCATTTTGTCCTCGTCGTTTCGGGACTTCGCGTTCACCGCCACCGAGAATGTCGGCTCGGGGAACTCCACGCCGTCCTGAAGCTCTGTTTTATTCTTTTCCCCCAGGGTATCGCCGATGGACACGTCCAAAAACTTCGCGATCGCGACGATATCCCCGGCTTGGGCTTCCGGGGCGTTATCCTGAGTTTTGCCCCTGGGCACCAGGAGCGCGCCGTAGCGTTCGTCCTTCTCCTTCGTTATATTATGGACGGAGCTGTCGGACTTCAACGTGCCTTTCACGACCCGGAGATAGCTGAGCTTGCCGACAAAGGGGTCGGCCAGTGTCTTGAAAACAATGGCGGTGAGGGGCCCCCCGGCGATATCCTCGCCGTACACATCCACTGGAGACGGCATCAGATTCGCGACGTCGTCCATCAGGGGCTGGATGCCGATATTCTTCGTCGCCGACCCGCAGTAGACGGGGATGACTTTCGCTTCCTTGACCCCGGCCAGAAGCCCGGCGTTGATCTCTTCGTCGGAAAGCAGCTCCCCGTCCAGGTACTTCATCAGGAGCTCGTCGTCGCCTTCGGCAGCGGCTTCCATCAGGGAATCGCGGTACTTCTCCACTTCCCCCGCCAGCTCAGCCGGCACCGATATCTCCGTAGCCTTGCCGCCGTCGAAGCTGTAAGCTTTATTCTGCAGGATGTGGACCACGCCGCTGAATTTATCCTCCGCGCCGATGGGCAGGGTCATGGGCACGACCTTTGTGCCAAAGCGCTCCCGCAGCTCGTCCAGCACCTTCTGGAAATCGGCGTTCTCCCTGTCCAGTTTATTGATAAACACGAAGCGGGGTAAGTTTTTCTCATCAGCCGCTTCCCAATGGACTTCGGTCATGACTTCCACGCCGCCGACGGCGTCGACTACCATGATTATACCGTCGCAGGCCCTCATCGCGCTCTTTACTTCCCCGATGAAGTCGGCGTATCCGGGGGAATCCAGCACATTGATCTTACAGTCTTTCCACTCAACCGGCGCCAGGGTAGTGCTCACCGTGACCTGCCGCTTGATTTCCTCCGGCAGGTAGTCGGTGACTGTGGTGCCGTCGTCGGTCTTGCCGAGGCGGGTAGTATGGCCGGCGTCAAAGAGCATAGCCTCTGTCAGGGATGTTTTCCCCGCGCCCCCGTGGGATAAAATCGCGACATTGCGCAGTTGTTTGCTCGTATAGACTTTCAAAACAAAAACCTCCCTAATCAATCAGTGTCACTATCATAGCAAAAAGCAGGCGTGATTACAATGGGCAATCCCGCCCCTATAGCCCCGCTCCCGGCAGCGCTTCCTCAAGCTCGCGGAGTAAAACATGGTCTGTCATATGAACGGATAAGGGCGTCATCGTGACATACCCCTGCGCCAGGGCTACCGCGTCCAGGGACGGATCCTCCTCACGGCTGGGCAGGCGTTCCCCGGTCAGCTGGTACCTGCGGTATCCGCCGGTCTCCTCATGGAGGACGTATTCGTCGCTGTACTGCGGGCTCCCCAGCCCGGCGGCTTTGTATCCCCGGATCTCCTCTGCGCGGGAGGCTGGTACATTCACATTCAGCACCCTCCCCGGTAAGACCTTCAGCCTATGATCCGCCCAGGCCTTCAGCAGAGTGACGCCGATCCCCGCCGCCCGCCGGAAATCCTTATCCCTGCGCCCCTTGTCCCCCTCGTCCAGGGACAGGGCTATGGCGGGCAAGCCGCTGATGGCCCCCTCCATGGCGCCGGCTACCGTCCCGGAGTACATGGTATCGGTGCCCAGGTTCGCGCCGTCGTTGATGCCGGATATCACGATATCCGCCGCTTCGGGCAGCAGGGTGAGCAAAGCGATCTTCACGCAGTCGGCCGGTTTACCTTCTACGCTCCAGGCTTTAATCGCGCCTTCTATCCGCTCCTCTCTCACCAGTATGGTATCCCGCACTGTGATGCCATGCCCGGTTCCGCTTTGCTGCGTTTTTGGCGCGCAGACCCATACCTTCGCCAGGGGCGCCAGAGACCCGGCCAGTATCCCCAGCCCGGGGGAATCGACGCCGTCGTCGTTTGTCAATAAGATATTGATCACTGGGCGGACTCCTTCTTGATCAGCGACAGCGCCTCCATCCTCGTAGGGGTCTCCGTGCGGAAAATGCCCCTTGTGGCGGAGGTCGTCGTCCTGGCGCCGGGTTTGTTGGCCCCCCTTATGGTCATGCACATATGCTCCGCTTCGATGACCACCATGACGCCGTAGGGGTTGAGCTTCCCCATCACCGCGTCGGCTATCTGCCCGGTCAGGCGTTCCTGTATCTGGGGCCGGCGGCTATAGCCGTCCACGACCCTGGCCAACTTGGATATCCCGGTGACTTTACCCTTTCTGGGGATGTAAGCCACGTGGGCTTTGCCGAAAAACGGCAGCAAATGGTGCTCGCAAAATGAGTATAGAGGTATATTGCTCACCAACACCATTTCTTCATGATCCTCGTCAAAGGTCCTCTCCAGGAGCTCCCTGGGGTCTGTATTCATGCCGGAAAAGACTTCCTTGACCATTTTCGCGATCCGCCCCGGGGTTTCCAGCAGCCCTTCCCGGTTTGGATCCTCGCCGATAGCGGTCAGAAACATCCGGACCGATTCTTTGATCATTTGCTCATCCATTTGATTTCTCCTTTCGCCATTCCCTGATTTTCTCCGCCAGCAATACCGGTGAACCGCCTACGCAGCGGCTGTCCGGCAAGGACTTTAAGAAGACGCGGCCATATGACCGGTTGATGATCCTGTTATCCATGACGACCACTACGCCCCAGTCCTCAGTCGTGCGTATCAGCCTGCCGTAGCCCTGCTTGAACCGCAGCACGGCCTGAGGCAGGCTATACTGATTGAAGGGGTCTTTGCCCTCCGCCTCCAGCAGCTCCGTCCTGGCTTCCACCAGGGGCTGCCCCGGCGGCGAAAACGGCAGCCTTACGATTAGCAGGGAGGTCAGGTACGAACCGGGCAGATCCACCCCTTCCCAGAAGGTGTTTGCCCCGAAGACCACGGCTTTGTCATTGGCGCGCAGTTCGTCGAGGAGGGAGCTGCGGTTGCCGTTCTGCCCGTCGGCAAATAGTTCCAGCCCCAGCAGGCTCAATGGCTGGTGCAACGCGTCAAACATCGCCTTGAGCTGCTTATGGGAAGTAAACAATACCATTGACCTGCCGCCGCAAGCCTCAAGGAGCGTCTCCAGGGATTTGGCCAGGGCCAGGTTGTAGGCGGCTTCCGAAGTCCTGGCCGGATCGGGCAGATCCTTGTCGGAGAGCAGAAGCACCTGCCTGCTGTGGTCAAAGGGTGAAGACAGTATCCTGGTATCCAGCAGCTCCGGGTCTATGCCCAGCTGCCGGCTGCAGTAATCAAAGCCTTCGTTGACGCTCAGGGTGGCCGAAGTGAAAACGACGGATTCCTTATCCGCGAATAAGTATTCCTGAAAGCAGGCGGCGATATCCACCGGCGTGAGGCATAGGGATATATCCCTCAGCCTGGCGTCCCGGCTTATCCAGTAGACCCTATCCGGCAGGGGGGCGGCTTCTTCCGCGCCGCTATCATGCGCGTCGTCGTCCCGGGAATCGCTGTCCCGGGCGTCGCTGTCCCGGGCGTCGCTGTCCCGGGCGTCGCTGTCCCGGGCGTCGCTGTCCCGGGCGCCCTCGGCTAACCCGAAGCCTCTTCCGTCTATGCCCCGTAGGAAAATCCCAAGGGTGAGAACGTCCCCCTCCACTTCCTGGAAGAGCTGCAACTGCTGCTTCAGCCAGGTTTCCTCAAAGCACTCGCCCTCGCCCCCTTGAAGGAGCGAGGCGATATGGCCGATTATCCCGTTCAATTCCATAGCCATGATCAGGAGGTTGTCCAGGCTCGCCAGCATCCCTTCGAGATGGGCGCCTCTCGGTTTACCGGGTTTGACGCGGAAGGTCTCGGGCAAAGAAGTCCCCTGGAGGGCAGCCTGCACGCCGTTGACCCTCTTCATAACGGCTTTGACCTGCTTCTCCAGCTTGACCAAATGTGGCTCCAGCGCTTCCATGGCTCCGACGCCGGCCTGGCGGTAGTCTTTCAGGTACTGGATGAAACCCGGCCTGCCAAACACATCCCGGCGGCGATGGAGTTTCTGTATCTTTTTTTCAAACTCCATCAGGGAAAAGGTATCCGTATAGTACCGCGTCCCCTCCTCTTCCAGATGGTGGGCTTCGTCTACGATGAGATAGGAAGACTTGGGCAGCACCCCTTCGCCCAGGCGCGACCCGGACAAAAGCAAGGCATGGTTGATAATAATGATCTGGGCTGAGTTCGCCCCCAAACGCGCCTTTTGGAAGAAGCACTCCCGGTAGTATTGGCACTGATTACCCATGCAGGTCTCCCGGGAGGACGCCATCTGGCTGAACCATTCCCGCTCCGGGCCAAGGAGCTGGATGGAATCCATGTCCCCCCTGGCGCCTTCCGAGAGCCATACCGCCAGCCTGGCCAGCAGTATCCTCTCCCCCCATATCAGTTCCCTCCCCTGCATGATCACCTGCCGCCAGCGGTCGAGGCAAAGATAGTTTCCCCGGCCTTTCAGCATGACGCATTGAAAGGAAAACGGCAAGGCTTCCCTGATCATAGTAATTTCTTTACCGTATAGCTGCTCCTGCAAGGCGATGGTATGGGTCGCCACGACTACCTTGCGGTTGAAGGCCTTAGCCCAGCACACGGCGGGGATGAGGTACGCCAGGGATTTTCCCACGCCGGTAGGCGCCTCGACCATAAGGTAACGGGATTCTTTAAATGCTTTGGCTGCCGCTTCCAGCATTTCCAGCTGCTGGGCGCGATGCTGATAGTTGTCCATCTTCCGCGCCAAAGCCCCATCTTCGCTGATGAGCCCGCTCATCCCGCCCTGCCATAATTCCTTTGCTAATTCCTGCTCCCTTAGCTCGGCTTTCTTGCTGTCCCGGTCGGAGAACAAATGTTCTTCCAGCCCCGAACCATCGGCAAAGCCGCCTTCCGGGTAGGAAGGGGCGCCTCCATGGCCGAAAGGCAGTATCTCGTCTTCCGAATCCGCCAGCCCCTGCTCTGCCGCCGCTTTCCTGAGCCAATCCGGCTGCCTGCCCAGGAGCAACCCGGCGAAGAGCTCAGCCAGCCCCCTGCTTTCCGCCCCCAGAGCCATGGATATCTGCTCCAGGAGCGTCGGGGAAAACCGCCCGGCTTTCATCATGAGCCGGATAAATACCTGCTCCAGGGTCAGGGCGTCGTCCTGGGCCCGGTGGCTGGGCAGCATAGGTATATCCAGGCTTCTGGCAAGGCTGCGTAAGCTGTACGAGCGCAGCCCGGGGTAGACGATCTTTGCCAGCTCAATGGTATCCACGATCCGGGAAGGCGCTATGCGGATATCCATCTGCCGCTCCAGGAAGCTCACGTCGAAGGCGGCGTTGTGGGCCACCAGCACGGCGCCTTCCAGAAGCCCGGCCGCTTTGTCCTTAACCTGAGTTATATCGGGGGCGTCCGCGAGCATGGCGTCGCTTATACCCGTCAGCCTGCTGATGAAAGGGTCCAGGGTCTGGCCGGGATTGACCATCTGCCCCCACACGACGCGTTCGTTCGCCCCATTACGGCGCACGACACCGAATTCGATGATTTTGTCCGAATCCTGTTTGAGCCCGGTGGTCTCCAGATCAATGAAGACCCATGGCGTATAACTTTCGATCACACGACCCAGCTTTCTCTGTACTTCTCCTGCTCCCCGGACAAGCTGTCGATGGCCAGCCCCGCGCCAGCCAGCTTGATTTCCGCGATACGCCTGTCGATCTCCGCCGGGACGGGTATCACGTCGTTTGCCATCTTGCCCTTGTTTTGCTTCATATCCAGCAGGGATAATGCCTGTACGGCAAAAGAGGTATCCATAACCTCAGCCGGATGGCCGTAGCCACAGGCCAGGTTCACCAGCCTGCCTTCCCCCAGAAGGTATAATCGCCTGCCGTCTTTCGTCTTGTATAAGTCGATGTTTGGTTTGACCCTTCTTGGGCCTTCCCCGATAGCTTGCAGGTCGGGGACGCTGATCTCCACGTCGAAGTGGCCGGCGTTGGCCAGGATAGCCCCGTCTTTCATCTTTGCCATATGGGCTCCGCGAACGACTCCGCTGACCCCGGTGACGGTGATGAAGTAATCCCCCAGTGGCGCCGCCTGCTCCATGGGCATCACCCGAAATCCGTCCATCCAGGCTTCCAGCGCCCTGACCGGGTCTACCTCGGTAACGACGACTTCCGCCCCAAGCCCCTTCGCCCGCATGGCCACGCCCTTGCCGCACCAACCGTAACCGGCGATGACAACGGTCTTGCCCGCCACCACCAGGTTCGTGGTGCTCATGATAGCTTCCCACACGGACTGGCCCGTGCCGTAGCGGTTGTCAAAGAGATACTTCATCTTCGCGTCGTTCACCGCGTATACCGGTATCTTCAGCGCGCCGTCTTTGGCCATAGCCCGGAGCCGCTGTATGCCCGTAGTGGTCTCTTCGCAGCCCCCTATGACTTGAGGGAGGTATTGGGGGTATTCCCGGTGGAGCAGCGTCGTCACGTCGCTGCCGTCGTCCACATACAGATCCGGCGGACCTATGTCCAGCGCTTTTCGGTGGCAGTCGGCGTACTCTTGGGGGCTGGCCCCATGGCGGGCGACGACAACCAGCCCCTCCTCTACCATAGCCGCGCATACGTCGTCCTGGGTAGACAGTGGGTTGGAAGCCGCCATGATCACTCTGGCCCCCCCCGCTTGCATGGCAAGGCCCAGGCAAGCCGATTTCGCTTCAAGGTGGAGGCACAGGAGGATATTCATACCGGCGAAGGGCTGATCCTTTTTGAAGTCCTCCGCGATCCGCCTGAGGACGGGCATGTTCGGCCAGACCCAGTCGATCTTGTCCTTCCCCGAAGGCGCCAGCTTCATATCCTTTACCCAGGAAAGCCCGGCGGCTGTGGCGTTATTTGCGTTTGTCAAGTCTGTTTCCTCCTTTAGTGCCGTTGCGTTTTCGTTACCCTTGTCATCGATGTTTTTTTATGATACAATCTCGCTGTCGCTTCCCCTATGCGCCAGTAGCTCAGTGGATAGAGCGCCGGCCTCCGGAGCCGGGTGCGGAGGTTCGATTCCTCTCTGGCGTACTCTGACTTGTCTTTTTCGGTTCTGGCTGCGCCCGCTTCCTCCATATACTCGGTCACGTACCCGATGTACGCTCCCTCACATCTGTCGTCGCTTGTCTTGCCAGAGCCGAAAAATCCTTCGTCACATGTTGCCCCAGCCTGGTTCTGGCTGCGCGAGCCGTCCCCCATCCGCGTTTCGACGCGGTTTTTTTATACGCGGATTTCATTTTACCCTTCACCCTCAGAGAAACACGATGCCCGCCGTGTCAGCTCAGCCCCGGAAAACCGTTCTGCCGCAATGCCTCGTACAGCACCAGGGCCGCCGTATTGCTTAGATTCAGGGAGCGCGCTTTGCGTTCCGGCAGCATAGGCACTCTTACAGTATGCTCGGGGTAGCTCTCTACGAGCCCCTTAGGCAGGCCCAGTGTCTCCCTGCCAAACACAAAAAAAGAATCCTCAGGATAATGCGCTTCATCGTAGCGCTTCTGCCCGGCGGTCTCCACCAGCCAGAGCTTCTCCCCGCCGTGAAGCTTAAGGAAATCCTCCAGGCTTTCGTGGACCCTCACGTCCAGGAGCTCCCAATAGTCCAGGCCGGCCCGCTTCAGGAACTTATCCTCCAGGGAGAAGCCCAGAGGTTTAATCAGGTGCAGCGCGGTACCCGTCACCGCGCAGGTGCGGCTGATATTTCCGGTATTGCCGGGGATCTCAGGCATATACAAAACCACATGAAACATCTGACTTGCCTTTTTCGCTTCTTGCGACTGCCGCTTCCTCCAACTGCTCGGTCACATACCGTCAGAAGTATGCTCCCTCGCGTTGTCGTCGCTTGCCTTACGTCACTCCAGTGAAATTAAATAATAATACAGCGGCTGCCCGCCGGCATGTATCTCGATATCCACCCAATCATACTCGGCGGATATCTTCTCCCCCAGGGCTTCCGCGTCTTCCCCGGTGGAATCCTCGCCGTAGTATATGGTGACTAGATCGTGCTCGGGCTTTATAGCCTGGGCGAAGAGCCCAAGCGCCCCTTCCTGCAGGTCGTCAGCGGTCAGGGCGAGCTTCCCGTCCACCATACCCAGTATCTGCCCCTGACGTATCTCCCGGTCGTCATAGACCGTATCCCTCACCGCGTATGTGACCTCCAGGGTGACGATCTCTCCGGCGGCTTCCGTCATCCTGCGGGTGTTTTCACCGCCGGTGTCGTCCTCATTAAATGCCAATATCGCCCCTATGCCCTGGGGGATGGAGCGGGTAGGCGCTACGTGGACGATGCCGTTGCTGAGCCCCGCCGCCTGCTGGGCGGCCAGGATGACATTGCCATTATTGGGCAGTATGATGATCTCCCGGGCAGCCAGGCTGCCGATGGCGTCCAGGAAGTCCTGAGCGCTGGGGTTCATGGTCTGGCCGCCGGTGATGATGCGGTGCGCCCCGAGGCTCTTGAAGACCTCTTCTATGCCGGATCCGCAGGCCACGGCGATGAGGCCGATCTTCTTCGCTTCCTGCCGCTCCTTCTTCTCCATCTCTTCCCGCATGTTGTCGATCTTCATCTTATGCAGGCTGCCCATGGGCGTCACATAATCCAGGGCCTTGCCGGGCTCATTGGTATGCACATGCACCTTGCAGACGCCGGGGTTCCCCACCACCAGTACGCAATCGCCCAGAGTATTCAGATAATCCCGTATCTTGTCCAGGTCGATGGTATTGTCCTTATTTTTTATCACAAACTCCGTACAGTAGCCAAAGGTGATCTCCCCTGGGTTCATGAGCTGGTCCTCGACCATCATGTTCTCCACGTCGTCCGTATCGCTGAGCACCGGCGCGGCGATCAGGCTGTCGTCTTCCGGCAGCTCGCCCAAGAGGCTGCCCAGGAACGCTTCCAGTATAAACAGGAAGCCCTGCCCTCCGGCGTCCACTACCCCCGCCTGCTTCAGTATCGGCAGCAAAGTCGGCGTCAGCTCCAGGGCCTTCAGCGCCTCTTCGATGGCCCCCCGCAGCACGGCGGCGATATCGTCTTCCCCTTCCTCCAGCACCTTCCGGCCTCCGGCTACCGCCGCTTCGGAGACAGTGAGTATCGTCCCCTTCACCGGCTTCATCACCGCCATATACGCCGCCTTGACTCCCGCGTCAAGAGCCTCGATGAGCTTTTCGCCGCCGATCTCGGCTTCCTCCCGGCATACGACGGAGAAGCCGGACAGTATCTGGGAGGATATCACCCCGGAGTTGCCCCGGGCCCCAAGCAGAGCGCCCTGGGCCATGGCTTCCGCCCGGACGCCGAAGTGCCCTTTGTCGGCTTCCTCCACCTGGTCGATGTGGCGCGCCGCCGACTGCAGGGTAAGGCTCATGTTCGTCCCCGTATCCCCGTCGGGCACGGGAAACACATTCAAAGCATCGACGATGTTTTTCCGGAACTCCAGATATCTTCCGGCGCCCTTGATCATGTCGGCCAGCTGAGTGCCGTCGATAGTGGTTATCTTTGTCGGATTCAACTTGGATTCACCTCGGTCTCTGTGACGGGCGCGAAACGCTCAATCCATGCCCGCCAGTTCTGTTTCGATGTCCTTGACCTTCGCCAGCAGTATCTCCAGCGTCTTCCGGTTCTGCCCATGGCGGCCCGCTATGACGTTGACCTGCTTGCGGATCACGTCGAAAGCGTCGTGAAGCTCGGCTTTCAGCACCATTTCTTCCGGCAGGACTTTGATCACCCTCACCATCTCCGGCTTGATGCTATCCAAGTCGTACTCTTCCCCCATGGCTGGCACAGTGACGGGCAGCCCCAGATTGTCCTCGATCTTTGTCTTTAGCACCCCGATGGATTCTGTTTCGCCATGGACCAGGAACACTTGCTTCGGCAGCGCCTGGTCAAACCCTTCAAGCCAGCGCAGCAGCCCGTGCTGGTCGGCATGGGCGGAGAAGCTGGATATCTCCCTGATCTCCGCTTCCACGGAAACCTCTTCCCCGTGTATCCTGACCTTTTTCTCCCCCTCGAGTATCCTGCGGCCCAGGGTGCCTTCGGCCTGGTATCCCACAAAGAGTACAATGGATTCTTTCCGCCACAGATTATGCTTCAGGTGGTGCTTGATCCGGCCGGCGTCGCACATGCCGCTGGCGGACAGGATGATGGCCCCCCGTTTGATTTTATTTACCATCATGGATTCCTGAATGGTCTCGACATATCGGATATTATTGTCCTCAAACAAGCTAGCTGCCCGGTCGTTTTCCATTTCCGCTATGGCTTCGCTGTCAAAACACTCCGGATGCTCCATAAATATCTTGGTCGCTTCCACAGCCATTGGGCTGTCGATATATATCTCCGACCTTGGGATCACTCCGTCGTCCATCAGTATTTTTAAGGTATAGATCATATCCTGGGTCCGCTCCACGGCGAAGGATGGTATGACCAGATTGCCGCCCTTACGCAGCATGTCGGTGACCGCTTTGGCTAAGAGGCCCACCCTGTCGTCAAAATCCAGGTGCAGCCGGTTTCCGTAAGTAGATTCCATGACCACATAGTCCGCGGAGCCGATGACGGCCGGATCCTTGACGATGGCCTGATGGACGTTGCCGATGTCCCCGCTGAAGACGATTTTCGTCTCCTTTCCGTTTTCCCAGACGAACACCTCGATCATGGCCGCGCCCAATATATGCCCTGCCTGGCGGAATACGACCTTCACATCGTCGCTGATCTGGACCGTTTCGTCAAAAGGCGCGCTCCGGATGTATTTCAGGCATTCCCTGGCGTCCTGGGCGGTATAGATAGGCTCCAGGGCAGGCTGGCCGTTGCGGGCAAGCTTGCGGTTTTTCCTCTCGATCTCGTTCTCCTGGATATACCCGCTGTCCGGCAGCACCACGCCGCATAACTGCTGGGTCGGCGCCGACGCGTAGCTGGCTCCTACGAACCCTTGCTTATACAGCTTAGGGAGCAGCCCGCAGTGATCCACATGGGCATGGGTGATCAGGACGAAGTCGATATCCTTGACGGCGAAGCCAAAGGGCGCGTAGTTGTTTTCTTTCAGCGCCTTGCTGCCCTGGTACATGCCGCAGTCTACCAGGAAACGGCTTTTCTCCGTATCCACCATATAGCAGGAACCGGTAACGGTCTGTGCCGCCCCCAAAAAGCGTATGCGCATAAGAATCCCCTTTCGCCGTGGCTACTCAATATAAACAGGATAACATATTGGCGGGGAAATGCAAATAATAAAATGAAGATGAATTCCTTGCGCCGGAATTCATATAATAGTATACTTATATGTAGAAACGGAGTGATTCTGTGTCCAGCGGAGGATTCGTCACGGGCTTGCTTTATTTCACGGTATACTCTTTTTCCGCTTGGATAGCCGAAGACGTATATGCGCGTTTAAAAACGGGCCGATGGGTCAACAGGGGTTTCTTTCACGGGCCATGGATCCCCATATACGGGTTTGGCGCTATCCTGCTGGTCAATGCCCCCCCATACGCCCGATCTTTGTATCGGCAGTTTCTGCCATGGCTGGACGCCGGGGGCCCCCTGGCGGCGGCTTTACCGCTCCTTGTGATTCTGATTCTGCTGGAGTATCTTGCCGGATGGGGCCTGGAAGCGGCTTTCAAGATGAAATGGCGGGATCATTCCGCAAAGAGGCTTAGTTTTGGCAGCCGGGTGTACCTGACGCGTATCCTTTATCTGCTCCCTCTCAGCCTCCTCCTTGTACTCTTCGCCCATCCGGTATTGCTGCTATGGCTGGCACGGCTCCCCGAGCCGGTGCGGGCGCTCGCCGCGGGGCTGTTTCTCGTACTGCTGGCCGCCGACGCCATAGCTTCGGTCAGGAGGGCCGCCAGCCTGCGAAAGCTCATGAGCGAGCTGGAGACTTGGGCGCTCACTCTCTACCAGAAGCTCCGGCACAGGCAGGAAGAATACGAGCTGAAGTTTTGGGACTATGAGACCGGCAAGGGCCGGATGCAGCAGGAATGGCGGCGTAGTATGGACGAAGCCCGGGCCGGGCTCTCGGAGCCGGGCGGCGGCGGCCAGTCGGAAGACAAGATCCGGCGCGCCAACGATGAGCTGCGGGATGCTTTACACGCCATGAAGGAAGAGATCGCCGACGCCGCCGAGCGCAGGGACGCGGCAAGGCGGGAGTATCAGGAAAACCTGCTCCTGCGCGTTAACGAAGAGCTGGACAAGATCAGGGGCAAGGGAGAGCTGAAGAACATATATCGCTTATTCCTCGCATTCCCGGATCTGGCGTCCCCAAGCGAACCGGTGGTATTATCGCCGAAGAACACACGTTCGTCTTCAAGAGCTATGCTCACGCCGGATCTAAGCGTGATCAAGTATTTATGGCTCGAAGTCCGGGCGGTACTGGACGGCAGGTTTTACGAAAACGAAGAAAACGGACAATCGGGCGTAGCCAAAAGCGAAACAGACAAGCAAGTGACGCAGGATTTTTCGTTTCTGGCAAGGCAAGCGACGAAAAAGACAAGTCAGAAGGAGGTGGAAACGATGAAGTATGTTTGTTCAGCATGTGGTTTTTCTTATGACCCGGCGGAAGGCGACCCGGAGAACAATATCGCCCCGGGCACAGCCTTTGAAGCCCTTCCGGACGACTGGGCATGCCCCCTTTGCGGCGTAGGCAAAGACGGCTTCGAAGCCAGAGAGTAGTATCGTTTGGAAAACCGAGGTTTAGGAGGTCTATATGGAAAAACTATTTAAGCTCAAAGAAAGAAACACGACTGTCACTACGGAGATCATGGCTGGCATCACAACATTTATGACCATGGCCTACATCCTTATCGTGAATCCCAACTTCCTGTCGGTGACCGGCATGTCCTGGGGCGGCGTATTTACCGCTACGGCCCTTTCCTCCGCCATCGCCACCCTGACCATGGCCCTGCTGGCCAACTACCCCTTCGCCCTGGCGCCGGGCATGGGGCTAAACGCCTTTTTCGCCTTTACCATCGGGCTGAAGTTCGGCTGGCAGGTGGCTCTGCTGGCGGTCTTTACCGAGGGCATCGTCTTTCTGGTTCTTTCCCTTTTCAGGGTTCGGGAAGCGATTTTTGAAGCAATACCGAGAAACTTGAAGTACGCGGTAAGCGCCGGCATCGGTTTATTTATCGCCTTCATCGGGCTGGTCAATGGCGGGCTGGTCAAAATGGACATCCCCGACGCGCCGGTCACTCTTGGGGATATCAACAACATCACGGTCATCCTCATGCTGGCCGGTATGGTCGTCACCATGATCCTTCTGGGTAAAAATGTCAAAGGCGCCCTATTTTGGGGCATCATCGCCACTTGGCTAATGGGTATCGTATGCCAGGTCGCCGGCTGGTATGTGGTTGACCCGGACGCGGGCCGATTTTCTCTCATCCCAGACGGTATCTTCTCCCTGCCGCCTTCTTTCGCGGGTAATACCATCGTAGACGCCTTCTCCCATGTCACCGGCGGGTTTGGCATCGGGATATTTGAATTCATCGCGGTAGTGTTCGCTTTTCTGTTTGTGGACGTATTTGACACGGTCGGTACGGTCATCGGCGTTTCGGAGAAAGCCGGCTTTACGGATAAGGATGGAAACCTGCCGAAGATCCGTCAGGTACTGCTGGCCGACGCCATCGGCACGACCTTTGGTTCCTTCATCGGGACTTCGACGGTGACGACCTACGTGGAAAGCGCCTCGGGCGTCGCCGACGGCGGCAGGACGGGGCTGACCTCCCTGACGGTAGCCGCCTTGTTTACCTTATCCTTGTTCTTCTCACCGATTTTCGCCGCTATCCCCGCTTTCGCCACAGCCCCGGCCCTGGTGCTGGTGGGCTTCTTCATGATACAGTGCGTGGTGAAAATCGACTTCACCGACGTCACCGAAGGCATCCCGGCGTTCATCGCTATCGCCATCATGCCCCTCGCCTACAGCATAGCGGACGGAATCATATTCGGCATCCTGAGCTATGTCGTCCTGAAGGTCTGCACCGGCAAGCAGAAGGAGGTCAGCATCGTCATGTACATCGTGGCGGTGTTGTTCATCGCTAAGCTTATCACGACAGCCGTGCTGGGCTACTGACGGGCGCCGCGGCAGCGGAACTTCGCGTGGCGGCATCAAAAAGCAGTCTGAGGCGGCGCGGAATCCTTATCCGATAAGAGCAACCAGTGTACGAACGGCAACCCGGGATTGTGTACTACGACCCGGGCTGCTGTTTTTCTATGCGCGTTGGTTTTCTATGCTGCCCCGCTCACTCCCCTGTATAGGCGAGCACAAAGTAGCTGGCCACTTCCGGACCGGCGGCGCCTGTCAGGAAGCCGGAATTGGTATGGGCCGCTATCCATGGTCCCTCCCAGCCCCGGGCGCCGGCCAGGCGCATCATCCCGGCGAGTAAGGTGGGGCAGTCGATGTAGTCGCTGCTCAGCCCGGCTACGGAGCGCCAGTCGCCCCCTTCCAGCAGGGCCGCTGTCTCCAGATCCCGCCACCGGGCCTCGTCCCTGGTCTGGTGATGGGAGAAGTCCGCGGACAATACCAGCAGCGCCCCCTCGTCGAGCCACGGCCCCAAGGCGTCGAAAAGCGCTTCCAATTTATCTAGGGGATACTGATAATGAAAAACGAGGGGCACTACCTTCACCCCGGGCATAAACCGCGCAAGCCAGGGGATCACCATCCCCATACTGTGTTCCCTGGCAAAGACGCCCGGATCATCGGCAGCCAGGCCACGGCTCAGCAGCATGCCAACGATCTCCTCATCCGGCTCGACGGCTCCGTATGGGGTCTGCCAGCTGACGCAAGCCAGGGCGGCAGCGGGTCCGGTGTTCTCATGGTTTGGGCCGATAAGGATCACCGTATCCGGCTGCCCGTCCCGGGCGATGATCTGCCGGAGGGCAAAGACGCTCAGCCCCGCCCCGGGCAGATGATGAGGCAGGGTCAGGCATCGTATCCTGCCTTCGCCGGTTATCCCCGACGCGTCGGTCCAGGCTTCATATACGCCGTCTTCATATGCCCTGAGCGTATCCTCCATGTACTCCCGGCGAAGGAAGCTTTCCGTATCTATCCACAACCCGGTAGGGCAAGGCGATCCTACGGATTCAGCGGCTATACCTTGTGAACCCGCAGAATCGCTAGATCGTTTGCTCCCGTATCCGGCAGCAGCGGGATCTGCGTATGCGTCGCCGCCAACGCGGGCGAATGCCCCGTCGCCGCTTCCCCTTCCCGCGTCCCCAGCTGCGTCGCCGCCCGCGCACAACAGCAGCAGAAGCGCGAGAGCGGCGGCCGGATACCTCACGCTAAGCCTGACCATACCAAGTTTCCCGCTAATTGATGTACACCCTGGCGCCCTCTGTGGTCACATACAGGCTTTGCAGCCCCGAATGGGCCAGCACGGCGGGCTCGGCCAGGAAGCTGCCGGGCATGGCGGTCCGCACAGTGTAGAATAACCGGCCCTCCACAGCTTCCCGGGATTTATAGATGCCGAAAGTCAGCTTATTTCCATCCTCCTGAAGCAGCCAGTGCCTCTGGCTGCCGTAGCTCCCCTGGGTATCCAGGCTCACGAACCGCAGCCCTGCCGGCAGATAGTCTACGATGTTGTAGCATCCGTCGGGGGCGTCGGCTTCGATACGGTAGGTGAGCATCACCTGCGTCCTCCCGGCGGCAGACAGGCTCCTGCTGTCCTGGTCATCCACGCGGTATGATCGGCTGATTTGCAGTTGTCCGGCAGCCGTGGCGGCAGGGGCTGCCAAGCCGTCCTTCCTATACTGGGATTCGGCTATGATCCCGCCGTCCACCTGATTGATCGATATGGACGACCGCTGCTCCGGCGTCAGAAGCAGATTATAGCTGGGCTGTCGGCTCAGGTCTACCGTCACCTCTTCCCCCTCCAGGGTATAGATGAAGCTCGCGGCGTCCGTCAGCTTGCTGCAAGCCGCCCGCAGGCAGATCAGCTTCTCCAGTAAGAAGTACTCTTCTTCGCTGGGGTTTTCCAGTATGTATTGGTAGAGGCCCTCAGCCTGGGGCAGGTCGAGCACCGCCGCTACCACAGCCATCTGCGCTGTCGCTTTCAGCGTCTCCGTCCGATCCCCCCCAATGGTAGCCCGGTATAACCCGTCGATCCCCTCGGTCCACTCCTGAAGCAGCGCTTGCGCCGGCTCCAAAGCTTCATTGCCGCCGCCAAGGAAAATCAGGGCGCAGATCAGATTCAGCTTCTCCTGCCCGGAGAGGGCCGCTCCGCGCCAACTGTCTTCCTTCAATGCCTGGCGGATCTCCGGCAGCACTGGCCGGCGGCAGGCAGCCGCCCCCCATAAAGCCATCGTTTTGTCCCAGCTATACTCCCCGTTGTCCAGTATCTCGTTGAAGTATAGGGCAAGGTCTTCCCGGGAGAAATACTCCAGCCCCGCCGAAGCGGCCCAAACGCTGGTATAAAGGTCGGCGTCCCCATAAGGCAGGAAGGCCACGCCCCCGTCGTAGGATTGGTAGCGCAGTATCTGCCCCCGGCTCTGGCGTTCCTCTTCCTCCGACTGGCTCCACCAGTCCAGGCGAAATTGATTCTTCAGAAGCTTCCCGGCTTCCAGGGCGGCTAAACGCTGCTCCACCCGTATGGATTCCTGCCCTGCCAGCTGGGTCAGCCCTCCCATAGCCAGGTTTCTGGCTTTATCGCTGAAGACGAGGGTAGTCATGCCGGTCTCGCTCCCCGGGGGGCGGAACCCTTCCGTGAGTACGGCTTCCTCCCGGGCGGTATGGTTCTGCCTGCTTTTCACTACGCTGAAGGGTTGCCTTACCGTATCGCGGTAGCCCTCCCAGGCGCCGTCTACCTGCAGCGTATATCGCCCTTCTTGCATCGCCGGCAAGGGGATATCCATCCAGCTGTAAGCCTGCCCTGTCATTTCTTGGGTGATACCCAACTCCGGTATGCTCACCGTCCAGGATATCTGGGAAGGCGCGCTCTGGGTGATGGCGCTGCCCGCGGATCTCACCCCGAGCACAGGCTCGTCGCTTTCCAGGATGATCTCACTGAACCTTACGTCGTTGAAAAAGGGCAGCCCCACGGGTAAAGCCGCCGCGCCGCCGCCTACCCAGATATCCGGCGCGTAAGCCTGCCAGATCACCCGCCAGGTGGTGATATTGTCCGGCAGGTCAAAGGATATGCTTATGCGGCCTTCGTTATCCGTATAAAGCAGGCGGAAGAGTACCGTATCCCGGAAGTCGTCCCTGCCGCCGTCCCCTTCCCCTCCTTCGGCCATATTCCCGCCGTTGGAAGAGGGATGGCTGATCGTGGCGCGGTATGGAAAGTCGTACAGATTCCCAAGAAACACGCTGTGCCCCGGGTCTATCCATTGATCCCGCACCGCCAGCAGGGCCTCGTCCACCAGGTTGAGGTTGATGACGCCTTTTACCGGGCGCCCGTCCTTATCGGTGAGCCTGATTTCCATGCTGACGGTCTCGCCGGGTTTGTAGCGTTCCTTATCCGTCGTTATCTCCGCGCGCAGAGCCCTGTCTTCCGGATCCATCCTGGCGCCGGCAGGATAATTCGCCGGACAGTACCGCGACCCGTCGAAGAATACCGCCATGACATTCGACCCCGGGAGCTCGCTTTCACCGAAGCGGAAAGTATACTCATTTTCCGCGGACATCCGGTAGTCGATGATGTGTTCCCGGGCCCGGAAGAAGAGATACCGGCCCGACGACGCCACCACGCCCTCCCAGCCGTTCAGCCTGAAGGTGGCTTCCTCGCCGATGCTGCAAAAGTATTTATCATCGTCCTGGCGCAGCCAGTACCAGTTGTATCCGCTGTTGTAGTTGTCCCAGGCGGCCCATTCGGCCCGGGGCAGGTAAAACGTCCGTATGACCTGGCGCCCGGCCCTGTCCCGGAAGGTCAGTATCAGCTGGTAGCCATCGGCCGAGTACAGCTTTTCCGTAAAGCGCGTATCTCCGTCGCGTGCGTAGGTCCAGTAAAACGTGTCTTCCGGTATCTCCTCCATGCGGTAGTCGTATACGGGGGACATTTGTTTCGTATAGGGGTCGTAGCGCTGGCCGGTTTCTACTTTATACCAATGCTCCCGTATCAGCGAAGCTTCCACCTCGATGAAGCCCCCGTATAGCGCCAGGGCCTGCTCTGTCAGGTTGCCGTCCGGGTCGGTAATGCGGCTGATATCCACGTCAAAGGCTTCCAGGCTTATGGTAAACAGGGAGTGGGCTTCGCTCCCTTCCTGCGGCGCCACGGTATCTGAAGGCGCGGCCGGCGGCGGCTCAGGCTGTGCGGCCGGCTCCTGGGGCGCGGCAGAAGCGGCGTCCCCCCCGGCGGAAGCATCCCCGGCGGCGTCCCCCGGAGCCGCGTCCCCGGCTCCCTCAGCATCCTCTTCATCCTCCTCTGAGGGCGCGGCTTCTCCGCTCGCCCCTTCCGGCGGCTCTTCCCGTTCCGCGTCGCCGTCGGCGGAGGGCGCGGCTTCTTGCCCCAGGGGCGCCTCTTGGGCAGCTTCGTCCTCCCGCGCCCCTTCGCCGGGCGCCTGCCCGGCGGGAGCCGTTTGCGCCGGGGTTGTCTCTGCCGGCGCGGTCTCCGCCGGCGCGATCCCGGTCGGCGGCGCTTCCACAGACGGAGCCGCTTCGGCAGCCCCCGGCTCCATCCGCGCGGCTTTGCCGGTCAGCTCGATATCACTGGCAAACACCGTGATCCTGCCGTCCCGGTAGATATCCCCGATCTCCGGCAACGCGGCGTTGGCGTAGACATAGTCCGTATTCACAAGGTAGTTGAAGCTGCCCCCCGCTTTCGTATCGAAGCGCACCTCGCCGCTCATGTCCGAAACGGCGCTTTGATCCCCGTCTATGGCCGAGCCGGAGAACGATATGAGCTGGCCGGCCAGGGGCGTGCCGTCGAAAAACGCCGCGGCAGCCGTCCACCGGACGACGTCGCCCATCATAGCGACCTTCTTATCCGCCCCCAGGGTGATACGATAGGCTGGTTTTTCATAAACGGCTACTTCAAAGTAAGTACTGCAGATGAAGGCGTCGTCCAGGTACATGCTCAGGTTATAGTAACCCGGCGTCAATACCGGCAGGACAAAGCTGCCCAGCAGGACGTCATCGACGACGGCGCAGGTCTGCTTGATATTCATATTCGCGCGGTAGTACTCCAGCCGCAGGGTGACGTCCCGCACGGCAGCGGCAGATGCTGTCCGGGGAGCGATGAGCCCGAAGAAGTGGATGGTGTCCTCCGGCCGGTAGATCGGCTTATCCACATAGAGGTAGTTCCAGTATGACTGCGCCGTTTTCCGCTGCTCCATCCATTTCAGCATATCCGGGTTGCTGTAAGTCACGCTCGTATCCGCCAGAAGCAACCGTTCGCCGCCGTAGCGGACGTCAAATGCCCTGACCTTCGCCTGGGGCAGCGGCCCCATAAAGGCGACGCCGTCGCTGTCCGCGGTGGCGCTCAGCTCGCCGTTGACGGTGACCTCCGCGCCTCCGGCGCCCTGGCCGGTACGCAGGTCGTTTACCCAAATCAGGGCTTCTTCCTCGCTCACCGACAGGTACGCGCTTAGATCCGTGACTTGAAACAGGAGCTGCCTCCGTTGGCGGCCCATGGTGAACTCCGCCAGGTAGCAGCCTTTGGGCAGCGCTTCCGGGAAGTACAGATACCAGGAGTATTCCGGCTTGTGCCCGGTCAGGTCAAGGCTTTCTACAGGGGCGAGGGTTTCTGCGGGCAGCCATACATCTTCGTCGGAGTAAAGCCAGTCGATGTTTTTGATTTTTTCCGTCAGGTCAAGCAAATAGCTTTCCCCGTCAGGGTAAGCATATATGTCCGCCCTTACCTCCGGAAGGGGGTCGCTTTCCCTCCTGTCCCAGTCGTTGAAGTAAAACTGCACAAAAGGCGCTTCATCCGTGCGGAAGGAAAGGTTCTGGCCCAGGATGCTGAAGTACGCGCCGTCGGAAGCCGTCTCAGGCTCGCCCTCCGTATGGAAGACCACCGTCAGGCTATCGCCCGTGGCGCCCTGGCCACCCGCCTCGCGCACCCCTTTGGGTACATGTATCTCATAAACCGTCTTGTAGTCCAAAAGTCGCTCGGGAAGGTAGATCGCCTTGCTGCCTTCCACTATCCAATGCCCCGGCACATAAGGGGTCAGACCTACTTCCCTCTCCACGGAAGCCAGATCCGGCGGGGCGGTAAACCAGAGCTCGAAGGTCGTGCTTACCGGTACCATGGAAGTATTGGACCGGGGCAGCGTGCCTTGCAGGCCAAACTCCCCCTTCGTCTGAAACGCCCATGTATGGGAGCCTCTGGGCGCCAGGTCGGCCAGGCTGTTTCCCGGGTCGAAGGCGATTTGGTAGACTTTATTTTCGTCAAGGGGCTCAAGAGGCAGCACCTCATACTCCGTGCCGCCCTTCCTCGGGTTCAGTGTGTACTCGATGGCCGGCTCTATCACCAGCGCCTTCACCACCAGCTCCACGGGCAGAGCTTCTGTGGAAGTGATGAGGAATCCGCCGGCGGGGTCCATCTGGTCGTCGGCGCCCAGCAGCGGGCGGACGGAGACTATGCCTTTAAAGCTTTCCGGCAGCGCCTGAGGGACCCTGCTCTCC
Organism: Clostridiales bacterium; assembly: GCA_009782505.1. Lineage (GTDB taxonomy): Bacteria > Bacillota > Peptococcia > DRI-13 > UBA5745 > WRMS01. The sequence goes on along the minus strand of WRIW01000014.1, from coordinate 9,940 downwards.
TGTATCGCCGAAGGCAGAAAAGAGCTGACGGCGATGATGACCGCCACGCAGGCGGCTACTGCGGGTATCCAGTATAAGCGGCGCTTCCTGCGCTTTGGCTCATTCGCGTTCTTTGGTTCTTTGGCGCGCTTTGACCCCTTGGCGCGCTTAGGCTCGCCGGCGCCTTTATCCCCCTCGCCGGTAGGCATCTCCATATAACCGGCAGCCTCCCGGGAAACGCGTATATCTTTCACGTCCGCTTCCGTCAGCCCCGCTTCCAGCAAGGCGCCTTCCAGGACGTCGTCATACCGCGCCGGGACGGGTACACCCTCCAGCCTGGCCTTCTCCGCCATCATGAACCTGTCAAGATTATCCATACAAAGCGCCCCCCATCTGCTCCCTTAACGATTCCAGCGCCCGGTTCAGGCGGGACTTCACCGTGCCTTCGGGAACATCCAACAACTGCGCGATATCCTTATACTCATAATCCAGGTAGAACCGGAGATAAACGACCTCCCGGTGTATCTCCGGAAGCCTGGCGACGCTCTGCCGGATGACGATCTCGTCCTCCGGGGCAAGGCCGCCCGCCCCCTCCCCGACGCCCCCCGCCCCCAGGGCTTCGTCTAAAGGCAGGGTTTTGGGGTTCCTGCGCCAATACTCCCGGCACACATTGACGAGTATCTTTTTGCTCCAGGCGATGAAGGCGTCGTTTGAACGCAAGGTGTGGATTTTTTCTACGACCTGCAGCGTCATTTGCGCGATGGCGTCCAGGGCGTCCGCCTCGTTGCCCACAAGGGAGTACGCCAGGCGGTAGTACATTTGCTTTCGTTCCAACAACAAACCGATCAAAGCGAGCTGATCCTGATTCAATTCCATCGGGCCCCTCCAGGCTTCTATCTATATTCGATGCGAAACTCATCCTCTTTGTTCCATATCAATATAAACAGAATACCACATTCCTCTTAATCCGGAAAGCCTCCCCGGTACTCCAGGGCTTCCGCCAGGGAAGCGGCGCTGATGGCGTCCTCCCCGCTCAGGTCGGCGACGGTCCTGGCCAGATGAAGCATGCGGTAGTACCCCCGCGCGGTAAGCCCGTGGCTTTCATAAGCGGAAAGGGCCCACTTCCTGCTTTCCCGGGTAAGCTGCCGCTGCATGGCGTCAAGGCCGGCGCTACCGGCGCCGGCTTCTTCCTGCCGCCTGCGCCATACCTCCGCGACCCGGGCGGCCACCCGGCGGGAATCCTCCGCCGCGCCGCTCTCGTCTCTGAGCTTGTCCGCTTCCAGCCGGGGGACTTGGATGACCATGTCAAGACGGTCCAGGAGCGGGCCGGAGAAGCGGTTCTGATAGCGGCGTATCTCATGGTCCAGACATTTGCACTTCGGCGGATACTCGCCGTAGTAGCCGCAGGGGCACGGATTGGCGCTGGCCGCGAGCTGGATCTTTGCCGGGAGGGTGACGCTGCCCCAGACCCGGCTCAGGATGATCCTGCCCTCTTCCAATGGCTGCCTGAGGCTTTCGATGCAGTTCCTGTCCATCTCCGGTAGCTCGTCGATGAATAGTACGCCCCGGTGGGCCAGGCTGACTTCCCCCGGTCGGAAAGGTATGCCGCCCCCCAGCAGCCCGGCTTTCGTGACGCCGGCATGGGGGCTCCGAAAAGGGCGCCGGGTGATCCACGGCATGTCCGGGCGCAGCAGGCCCGCCGCGCTGTAGACCCGGTTCACCTCCTGCATCTCCTCTTCTTTCATGGGCGGGAGTATCCCCTGCAGGCAGCGGGCCAGTAAGCTTTTTCCGCTCCCCGGCGGGCCGATGAGCAGCAGGTGGTGACCTCCCGCAGCCGCCAGCTCCAGCCCCCGCTTCGCTTTGTACTGCCCTTTCACCATACTCAAATCCCACAAAGCTTGGCTATCGCCGCCTTCCTCCCCCCAGCCTTCCCCGGGCGCCGCTCCGCAGCCCCCGGCGCTGCGCGGTTTGCCGAAGGCTTCCGCCGCTCTCTTTCTCATCTCGCCGATGTCCCTGAGCTGGGCCAGGGACTCCAGCGCCACTACCTTGCCCGTGCCCCGGCTGGCTTCCTCCCGGTTGTCTGCCGGCACCACAAGTACCTTGTCCGGCCACAGCTCCATAGATAAAGCCGCCGCCAGTATCCCCCGGGTACCCCGCAAGCTCCCGTCCAGGGACAGTTCCCCGGCAAACACCAGCCCGTCGGTATCCAGCCCGGGCAGCTGCCCGGAAGCCTTCAGCAGGCTCACCCCCACAGCCAGGTCAAGGCCCGAGCCTTCCTTACGGATGTGGGCCGGCGCAAGGTTGATCAGCATACGCCTTGTGGGCCATTGGTATCCGGCGTTCACCACGGCGGAGCGCACCCTCTCGCGGCTCTCCCGGAGCACCGCGTCCGGCAGGCCTACCACAGTCAAGTCCGGCAAGCCGTTGTACACCCCGGCTTCGACTTCCACCGGCACCGCGTCTAAGCCCTGCAGGGTGAACGCGCTGACTTTCGCGATCATACGATCCCTCCCTATATTATAGCAATATTAGTTCTTGTTGCCATATTATATAATAATTTCCATTTCATTGTCAATCATTTCCTTTTCTCAGCGCTTTGTTTTTTTTCGCGAAATATATACATAGAAAGCTACTTTATCTTTTGCGCCGTTTCGATTAGAATAGATTGTGGAAAAATCATAATTGAGGTGAGCTGTATATGAGAACGATCGGCGTCACATCCCGCGGCATACGCACTCCCATCATCAAGCCCGGCGACGACCTGGCTTCCATCGTCGTGGAGTCGCTGAAGCAGGCCTGGGAAGCGGAAGGCTTCTCCCTACACGACCGGGACGTCGTGGGGATCACGGAGTCCGTAGTCGCCCGCTCCCAAAACAACTATGCCACGACCGGGCATATCGCAGCCCATGTAAAAACCCTTACAGGCGGCGGCCATATCGGGCTTGTCTTCCCCATACTCAGCCGCAACCGTTTTTCCGTATTGCTCAAAGGGATCGCCAAGGGCGCGGAGAAGCTGACCCTGCAGTTAAGCTACCCCGCGGACGAAGTGGGCAATCACCTCGTCGGTTGGGACGAGCTGGACGCCCGGGGGATCGACCCATACAAGGTTTCATTCACCGAGAAGGAGTTCCGCCAGGCCTTCGGGGACAAGACGGTGCACCCCTTCACCGGGATCGACTATATCAGCTTCTACCGGGAAGAGTCCGGCGCGGAGGATATCTCTTTTGTGTTCTCCAACGACCCCTGCCATATCCTCGACTATACCGATACGGTGATCGCCGCGGATATCCACACCCGGGCCCGTACCCGCCGCCTGCTGGAGGGCGCCGGCGCCCGGCGCGTATTGACTCTGGATCAGATTCTCAACGAGTCCGTGGAGGGGAGCGGTTTCAACTCCGCATACGGCTTGCTCGGCTCAAACAAAGCTTCAGAAGACACCATCAAGCTCTTCCCGGAGAGGGGCCAGGAGGTGGTGGACGCTGTGCACGAACAGTTGTTCGAGCTGACGGGCAAAAACGTGGAGGTCATGGTCTATGGCGACGGCGCCTTCAAGGATCCAGTCGGGAAAATCTGGGAACTCGCGGACCCGGTGGTGTCCCCCGCCTATACCCCCGGCCTTGTGGGCACGCCAAATGAGCTCAAGATGAAGTATCTGGCAGACACCGAGCTTAAGGAATACTCCGGGGAAGAGGCGCGGCAAGCCATGATCCGAGCCATTAATGAGAAAAAAGCCGACCTCAAAGGCAACATGGCATCCGAGGGCACTACGCCCCGTCAGCTCACGGACCTTCTTGGCAGCTTATGCGACCTGACCAGCGGCAGCGGCGACAAAGGCACCCCTGTCATCCTGGTTCAGGGATATTTCGATAATTACGCGAGTTGAAGCTCATCTTATGTTTTGCACCAACTGCTCCATCAAACCCTGATGATATATCTTCTCCGCCGAGCCCATGCAGATGGGCTCCCCCTGGCGAATCAGCAACTCCCCTTCCTTCCCCCAGAGGTCTTCGCCCGCGGTCTTATCCATCAGGTACAGCAGCCTGAGTTCATGGCATGGCAGAGCGGTCTCCGCCCCACTCTCATCGCCGCCCCCGGCAGGGGCGGCTTCTGCTTTCTCAGCAGGCTTCTTGCTTTCATCCGCCATCAATCCCACGATATGGACGACCCGTTCCTGTCCTGCCTGGGCGGATAGCGCGGGTTGTGTTGCCTGCCCGGCAGCTTCGGACTGCTTAGCGGCTTCGGACTGCTTGGCTGCTTCGGACTGCTTGGCTGCTTCGGACTGCTTGGCTACTTCGGACTGCTTAGCAGCTTCGGGCTGCTTAACAGCTTCGGGCTGCCCGGCAGCTTCGGACTGCGCGGCAGCTTCGGCTTGCCCGTCGGTATCAGCCCGCCCGGCAGCTTCGGATTGCTTGGCGGCTTCGCCGTGCCCGGCTTCCCCGGCCCTGCGATCCACCGCCCGCAGAAGGGCGTTTACCTTGCGGCGGCACCGGGCGATCTGCAAGCGCAGGTCGTTTTCCTCCCGGATCAGTTCCTGCTCCCTCTGGCTCAGGCTGCTTTTTGCCCGGAGGTATACGTTATCCCGCGTGGCGTCCTCCAGCATCTGCTCGAAGCCAACCAAAAAGCGTTCCGCCAGGTCGATGAAAGGCTTCTGCAAATCCGGCTGCCCCAGGAGCTTTCTTTCCAGCCCTTTGATCTCCGCGTTCTGCGTCTCCACCGCCTTCTCCAGCCGCCGGAGCTTTTCCGTGAGCCCTTCGATGGCGGACTCATGCTTCTTGTCCTGGCTGATGAGATACTCCTTCAGGCTCTTTTGAGCCGGGCCCCTTGGCGTGGTACGCCTTGCGTCTTGATTGTCCATGTCCGTCTCCTTATACCGAATCACGCTGCCGCCTGCGACCGGCGCCGCGCTTACTGTCTATTATCCGCGAAAATGGCTTATCGCCGATTCTATCCTTCTCCGGGCGCGCCCCTCGCCCATGACCTGCTGCACTTCCCACAGGTCGGGGGAGTTCCTCCTGCCGCTCAGGGCTACCCGCAGCAGGCTGCTCACATCGCCCACATGCCCTTTGTACCTGTCCGGTTCGTTCTTGTAGTCCTTAGGTTTGGCGGCAAAGCCATGCTTCACCCCCAGGGCGCGTACTTTGTCGAACCATGCGGCGTTATCATCGCCGGCGTCATATCCGGTCAGGTAATCCTCCAGCAGCTTCGCCGCCAGCTCCGCCTCTATCTGCTCCGGAAATGGATCTTCCCGGCGAAACCGCCCGTCAAAGAAGAAACCGATAAACTCCATGATCTGCCTGCCGTAAACCAAGTCCTTGCGGGGGTTTTCCCCGCCCCTGCCGATATCAAGGATCGCCAGGGCGTAAGCCGGGTCGTCGGCCAGCAGCGGGTAATCCTCCGGGGCTTGCGTGGAGGCCCAGGAGAGGAGAAAGTCATAGACTTCCCCGGCGGGCATGGCGGCAAACATGTCTTTGCTGACATTGTGGAGTTTGTCCAGGTCAAAAAGGGCGCCGGAGCTGCCCATCTTCCCCGTGGTGAAAGGAAAGCTGTCGAAGCCCGCTCCGGGATTCGCCAAGCTCCACTCCTCATAGTTGGAGTTGAGTACGGTAAGGAGGTAGCGCTTCACCGCCGGCGGATAGTACCCCAGCTGCCGGTAGTAATCCAGGCCCAACTCCGGATCTTTGCGTTTAGACAGCTTTCGCTTCGTCTCCCCCTCCATCTTCATCAGTACGGTAGTATGGCAGAATACAGGGGGCTCTATCCCCAAGGTCTGAAATAGCTCCCAATGGTAGGGCAGCGTGGCAAGCCATTCCTCCCCTCTGAGGATATGGGTTACGCGCATGAAGTGGTCGTCCACTACATGGGCGAAATGATAGGTCGGTATGCCGTCCGCTTTCAACAGGACGAAGTCCTGGTCGTTTTCCGGCATGGTCAACGGGCCCCGGATGCCGTCGTTGACCGTGAAGCTTTCCGACGGGTCGCCCATAGAGCGGAACCGCAGGGCGAAAGGCGCCCCTGCCGATACCAGCTCCCGGACCTCCTCCAGAGGCAGGTCGCGGTGCTTCGCCCAGGCGCCGTAGTACCCCGGGTTATGCTTCTCCGCCGCTTGCTTCGCGCGCATTTCCGTGAGGTCTTCCTCCGTGCAAAAGCAGGGATACGCCCTGCCCATCCGAATGAGACGGCAAGCCACGCTCTGGTATATCTCCGCCCTGGCGCGCTGCCGGTACGGGCCGTAGCCACCTTTGTCCCCTTCACCCGTGGCGCCCTCGTCGAACTCCACGCCGAAGTACGCCAGGGAAGAGACGATGAGGTCCACCGCGCCGGGTATCTCGCGTTTATTGTCCGTGTCTTCTACCCGCAGGATGAACACGCCCCCGCTCCCGTGGGCGAGCCGCTCGTCCGCCAGCGCGCTGTACAGATTCCCCAGATGGATAAATCCCGTGGGGCTTGGCCCAAGGCGCGTCACGTAAGCGCCCGCCGGCAACTCCCTGGGGGGATATATCCCCTCATAGTCCTCCGGCCGCATCGTGATCTTCGGGTAGAGCAGCTTTGCCAGCTCTTCCCTTTCCTCAGTGGAAAGCAAGCTTGCCTGCTTATCGCTTTTCAAACCGGATCCCTCCGCTATCTCTTATCCCCGAAGCTGAATACCGCGATGACCGAAGGCCCTGTATGGGCGCCGATGACCGGGCCGATATGGTACACATGCACGTCCTTGGGGCCGTCCCCCGCCATAAGCTGCTCTTTCAGATAAAGGGCGTCGTCCAATTCCGTCCCGTAGCCGATAAATACCGGCTCCTCCCTGCTGCCGCCGGACCAGCGCTCCCGGATGGTCTCATGGAGCGTATCCAGGGATTTTTTTCTGCCGCGCACCTTATTTACACTGATGAGCTTGCCCTCGTCGTTCACAAAGATGATGGGTTTTATGTTTAGTACCGTACCCACAACGGCGGACGCTGCGGATATCCTGCCTCCCCGCTGCAGATAGGACAAATCGTCTACGGTCACCCAATGGGCAAGGAGCCATTTGTTCGTCTCCACCCAATCGGCCAGCTCGTCGATCCCCATGCCTTCTTTTTGCTTCATGGCGGCGGCGTAGACCATGAGGGCTTCCCCCAAGGAAGCGCACAGGGTATCCACCACGCGTATCTTGCGCTCAGGGTGCTCCGCCACCATCTTCTCCGCGCAGGCGAAAGCGTACTCCGTGCTTTTGCTCAGCCCTGAGCTGAAGGATATAAGGAGCACGTCCCGGCCCTTACTCAGCTCCTCGCCGAAAAACTGCGCGTAGGTATTCGTATTGATCTGGGAGGTTCGGGCTACCTCGCCTTTCTTCATGCGTTCATAAAACTCTTCCACGGTAATGGTGCTTTCCCTGCCGCCGATGATATAGTCTTTCCCCTCCATCTCAACGGTCATGGGAATGACCTTTACGCCCAAGGATTCCGCTAGCTCTTCCGTCAGGTCGGCTGTGGCGTCTGTGATGATTTGATAATCTGTCATGCGGATATCTCCATTCAATGCTGTTTATTGAACTCATCATACCATAAACCTGCATGGTTGTCAGCCATGTCTGATGCAATCGGCTTTCAGCCCTGCGCGACGGTTTTTTAATGCTCATGCCCCGGGCGCTACAATTCGGGCAAAAAAAGGCAGAGCGTGAAGCCCTACCTGTAGGTTTATAGAATTGTGCCTCGCTGTTCTTGCGAAACTGCTAAGCCTTGATCTATTTATCTTTGGAAGCTCTACTGCTGCGCAATGATATAACAATGGCTACCAGATACAAAAGTATCGTGACAAAGAATCCGAGTCCCGCCTTAAGGGTCGTACTCCTTCCCACCACACTGTTGATAACCGCCATAAATCTTATATTGAAGAATATTCCGAGGGCGCACATAAGAGCTGCGACAAGCCTATGCTTTCCTCTGAGAAAACTCAACTTGCCGGCAAAAATGAGAAACAAAAGCAATGCGACCGGAATAAGAGCGGCGACTAATGAGGGAAATGCGCTTGCATCCGGTGCAAGTATATTACCGAACGCACTATACGATTTGTTAATACCTGACCAGCCCGTAAGATTGAAGCTCGGTAAGAAAGCCGCCACGATCAGGATTCCCGATATTATCTTCAGCATCATGTCCGGGTTCGATTTCTTATTGGCTTTGGGAGTAGACGAAGCCACATTGCTTGTTTGCTGTTGCGGAGATGTGCCGACAGCGGTTCCACAGGAAGCGCAAAAAGCGGTTCCTTCCTGTAATTCAGTTCCACAATTACTACAAAACGCCATGATAATTTCCCTCTTTTCTATGCATTATTTTTATGGAAAAACAATTAAAACAGCCGATTACCCATTTTGTCGATGTAGTATACTTCGCCATAACTCGCCCCAGCATTGTAATTGAAACCAGTAGTATCAATACGGGCGATATCTTCAATAAATGTGATAGGTTCATTTAGTTCAGCTATTGTTTCGCCATAAATATCCATTATCGTTGTATTGTAATTGGTATAATTACTATGGCTTGATGTTGTTATAACAAGCACTCCGCAATTAAACGCAAAAGTAATATCACGAGAGCTCGAATTGCTGTAATCGTCATAAAGCCTTGGCTCAAACATGAAATTACCGGTTCTGTCTATGATTGTGTAGTATGGGCTTCCTTGTGGATTTCTTAGCAACAGCAGGCAATAACCATCAGAAAATTCGGGACGGAAATTGGAACCGATCGTATATTCGGATAAGTCGATGACCTGATTGCCTTCTATATCGAAAAAGCCTTGAACGTCTCTTCCGCTTTTCATAAAGAATAAGCCTTCTCTATATGCGCCTGCAACATTTGAGCTTTGATCTTCCCTCGAATAAATCACACTTGTATTACCCTCGGTATCTGTTGAACATACGACATTCCAGTATTGCGCATCTGTAAAAACGCCATAACCGTTTTCAAAGTTGCTTACGCCCACTACATACCTGAGTTCGTGATTGCCGTAATAATAATCGAAGTCACCTGTGAATACATTGTAAATATTTACATCTCCAATGCTGGCATTTGCGACAGCCTTCAGGAAGCCGCCTCCGATGTATATTCCACCTACAGCATAGTCTTTCGCGGGTAAAGCCTGCAGATTGACCTGCCACTGACCTTTGTTATCGATGGTGCCGAATTGGGTCTCCGTAAGCGCGAAGGTCTCGATGTGCTTACGCACAACAATCATGCCAAGCTCACGTATGAATTGGTGGATATTGTCATACTCCCCGGAGCTTGGCGAGGATATGACATTCCCGGCTTTGTCGATCAACTCCAAGGTTCCATTCTCTCGCTTCACTACCGCTACGCCTTCCCCGAAATCCGACGAAGGTTCTTCATTTTCATCCAGTTCCAAGATGACATTCCCGGTCTTTTCTATGAGACGCCATTTTGCATCGTCCTTGGTTATGACCCATGCCACGCCATCGGAAAAATCTCGGCCACCAAAAAGTGTTAAACCTTGAATATTGGAATTGATACCCGATGGATTCCCGCTGCCGGCAGGCGCAGCGTTATCGCCTAATGACGCTGATGGATCGGGATTGCCACTTTCACCGTCGTTCGACTTTCCTTGTGAAGCAGGCGGCACAGAAGTATTGCCGCCGCTGCTATTGCCGCTCGGTGTGTTGTTTGCCGGGGGCGTAGCGGTATTGCTACCAGTATTGCCGCCGCCTGTGGGTGTATTGCTCGAACCGCCGCCGCACCCGGCAAGCATGACCATAATGAGAAGAATAGCGATTGTTGATGTGATAAGCCTTTTCTTCAAGTGGATTCCCCTTTCTCAACATATCTTTAATAATGGGCTTTTCCGAATTGGTAAACCTTTTCGGACACAGTCTATGTGGAAAATTATAGCGATAGATTGGCTGAAAAGCAAGCCTTTATTATTTTTCGATGCGTTTTATGGATTGTAATGGTTCAATTTCGTCCGTATAGGTGCT
>WRIW01000013.1 GCA_009782505.1 Clostridiales bacterium | reverse complement strand
AAGGCGATAGGGGATACGCGGATGACGTCAAAGGAATGGTGCTGCCCTTGCGGATCGCCGGGAGGTCGAAGGTCAAGCCGGGGGCGTGGCAGGGCATGACAGGGTACTAGTGCAGCGTCCACAAAATAGCTTTGGAAGATGAGGGATATGGGCAACTATTCGCAGGGAATCATCCGGGACGCCTGGGTGGAGATAGACAGGGCGAGGCTGAAAGACAACTTCATGGCAGTCAGGCGGGCGGTCGGCGAGAACGTGAAGATCTGCGCCGTGCTCAAAAGCCAATGCTATGGCTTGGATTGCCGGATGACGGCGGCGTTATTTCGAGAGTCGGGCGCCTATATGTACGCGGTGGCTGTGCTTAGCGAGGCTTTGGAAGTCCGTCAAGCCTGCCCCGGTCACGACATATTGATCCTGGGTTATCTGTCGGAAGAGCATTACCCCCCGGCCCTCGACCGGGATATCTCCCTGACCATGTATCGGTGGGATATGATTGAAGCCTTCTCCGCCGAAGCCTGCCGCCGGAGTAAGAAAGGCAAGATACACATTAAAGTCAATACCGGGATGAACAGGCTCGGCTTCATGCCCGATGAGGCAAGCGCGGATATCGTCGCCCGGGCGGCGGGGCTGCCGGGTATAGAGATCGGGGGCGTCTATACGCATTTCGCCGCAGCGGATGAAGCGGACAAGGGCGCGACCAGGAAACAGGCGGAGCGGTTTGCGGCTTTCATCGATATGCTGAAAGCCCGGGGCGTGCCTTACGGCTTGATCCATGCGGCCAACAGCCCAAGCCTATGCGATCTGCCGGAGTACGATTTCGACATGGTGCGCCCGGGGCTCCTCTTCACCGGCACGTACCCTTCGGCGGAAGTATCCAGGGAGAGGATTAGGGTAAAGCCGGCTGTACGGCTGATGGGTAGGCTGGGCAGCGTGGCGCCGATCCCCGCCGGGGAAGCCGTCGGCTATGGCTTTTCGCACCGCTTGGAGAAGGATACCCTGGTCGGCGTGCTGCCGCTGGGGTACGCGGATGGTTTTACCCGTTGTTATTCCAACAACTTTTATGTCATGGTGAGAGGCAAACGCTGCCCGGTGATCGGAAGGATATGCATGGACCACTGTATGATCGATCTATCCGCTGTGCCGGACGCCGCTATGGGCGACGAAATCATCGTCTACGGCAACGGGGACGACGGCGCGCTCACCATCGAAGAAGCCGCGGGCATCCGGGGCACGGTGGTTGAGGAAGTGCTGTCGAACCTTAGCCCGAGGCTGCCGAGAGTATTGATAGGAGGATGAAAGATGACTGACTGTATTTTTTGCAAAATCGCCGCCGGGGAGCTCCCCAGCACGAAAGTCTATGAGGATGACGAGATACTTGGCTTCCGGGATCTTTATCCCGTCGCCCCGGTCCATGTGCTCTTTATCCCGAAGAAACACTTTGCCAACCTGGGTGAAGCAACCGCCGGGAATCAGGCCCTGCTGGGCAAAATGCTTCTGGTAATCGGGCGGGAAGCAGCAGGGCTTGGCTTGACGGAGGGCTACCGCATCGTGTCCAATTGCGGGGAGAGCGCAGGGCAGTCCGTAGGGCATTTCCATCTGCATGTGATGGGCGGCGTAGATATGATGTGGCCCCCGGGCTGATAGCCGGCCGCGAAGCCCGAAGGAAACAACGCGAAAGAAAAAGGGACGATAAGGAGGGAGCCCAATGGAAGAATTACAACTTGTGCCGATACACACCGGACCTCTGGAAGAATTCCCGCCGTCCCCGGAGCTGCCGGAAGGCGCCATCCGGGTGAGATGGACGGATGAACCGGGATTAGTCGTCGATACGATCAACGACGTTGTCTATGATGAACGGGACGGGGAGAAACTTTACCTCCAGATACTGCTGCCAATGGAGGTCAGGCCTACGATAGAGCCCCCGACGAAGAAGTACCCTCTGGTCGTGTTCGTGCCCGGCTCAGCCTTCATGAGGCAGCTGCCCAAGTTTTCCCTGCCCCGCATGATACAGCTTGCCCAGCGGGGGTTCGCCGTGGCCATCACGCAATACCGGCCGAGCGAAGTCGCCGGGTTTCCCGCCCAGATAGAGGATGCGAAGACCGCCGTACGGTTCATGCGCAAGCATGCGGACGAGTACAGGATCATCACGGATAAGGTCGCCTTCTGCGGGGACTCCAGCGGCGGCCATACGGTGGTGATGGCTGGCCTTACCGGGGACGGCTTGCTAGATAACGGGCAATACGGCGAGTTTTCCTGCGAAGTGAGCTGCATCGTCGACAACTTCGGGCCTACAAATCTGGCGCTGATGAACTATTATCCCAGCATGATGGACCATACGGGTCCGGAGAGCCCCGAGGGGATGGAGCTTGGCAGGGTCAATGTGCTTGAGCATACCGACTTGGCGGAGAAGGCGTCGCCCATGAGCTATATCACCAGAGAAAAGCGCGTCCCGCCTATGCTCATCATGCACGGGGACAGGGACCAGCTTGTGCCGTTCAACCAGTCGGTGCGTTTATACGAAAAGCTGAGAGAAACCGGCCAGGAAGTAACTTTTTATAAAATCGAAGGCGGCTTCCACGGCGTCGGCGGGCTCAAGAGCAAAGAAGCCATGGATATCACTGTGGATTTTCTAACCAAACACATCGGATAGCATCCGAAACAACATCATCGAATAAGCGGACAAGACGGCCTGCTTCGGCAGGCTGCATTTTTGTGGTCAATATAGAAAAAAATACAAAAAAAGTATAAAATAGGGCTTGCCATGATATACATATAATGGTATAATATGGGAAAATATAAAGGAGGCAGCCCAAATGGAGGAACAGATCAACGGGACAACAAAAAGGCGGAGGAAGGAACGAACGGGCAAGTATCGAAGACGAGCTACGCCCGTAACCCAAGGCGGCGCAGCCTTAGCTGGATTCAACATGGGGCTCTGCCCCATTCCCCGTCGGCGTTCGCGCGCATGTCGCTCACGCCTCCGCTTTGCGGGCCAAGCTTATGCTTGGATTAGTAACTTACGGATAAGCAATTCGTGTTTTAAGCTGACATCTCATATCCGTAAGGTACTAAGAAGGGGCGGCTATTGGATCGCGCTCATCGCGCTTCTGTGCTGCCTGCTGGCTGTAGCCGGCGCGGTGATCGGGGAAGGCCTGAAGCCGGTCGGCATGATGAGGATCGCCTTGGCGGACAAGCCGGAGGATGAAGAGGAAACTGCGGTTAGCGCCATGGCTGGTGAAACCCCTGAGCAGACGGTGCTCCCCGGTTACGAAAATACCAAATGGGGAATTACAGCCCCGGATGGCAGCGCCGTCACCGACCATACCTGGGAGAAGCATTTTGAAATGGTTCGTGAAAGCGCGAAAAACGGCATCCGCGTCCGCATCAACGGCATCGACGTGGACTTCCCCGACCAGAAGCCGCTCATGGAGCAGGGGAGGGTATTGGTACCGATGCGCCCTGTATTCGAGCACGTCTGCGTCCAATGCAGGGTCAGCTGGGACGGGGAGGCGGGGGTCGCTACGGTCTATGACCAGAAGGGCAGGCAGGTAACCTTCAAGCCGGGGGAGCTCAGCTATACGGTGACCAACGCCGACGGAAGCGTGCGGCTCTATCCCCTCGACGTCCCGGCTGCCGTCGTCGGCGGAAGGGTATTGCTGCCTTTGCGGGCTTTGCTGGAGACATTCTCCTACAAAGTCGACTGGTATGAAACTCATCAGCGTGTGGATATCCAGGATAGCTTCCCGGGCTGGCGGAAGCTGATGAAGCCGGACGAATGGAAGAGAGCCCTGGAGGAAGAATGTTTACCCTGCTCCCTGGTCAGGGAGGTTTCCTAAGATGAGTAATGCCCACAAACGAAAAAGACGCGGCCTTAGCCGGATTCTACATGGGGCTCTGCCTCGTACCCTGTCGGGATTGACGGCGGTTGCCCTCGTCGCGATGATTGCTGCGGGGACATGCATAAGCCCTCTGTGGGGCGCCGTGCCCCGCTTTGGGGTGGATCAGCAGAACAGCAGGAAGATATACGATTCCCTGGAAGACACTGGTTATCCGTTTCAGAAAATCTGGGAAGCGGATCTGGGCGGCTTGGTGGAAAGCCAGCCCATCGTCTGCGACAGCCGCATCTATGTCCAGGCGGGGGACCGATTGGTCAAGCTGGATATGGAAGGGACAGTCACGGCGGTTTCCCCCCTGCTAAGCGAAAGCCCCATGCCTTCGGGGTCAAGTCCAACCTACGCGTACTCCGTGTATGGGGACAGGATATATCAGGCCACCAGGGACCACCGCGTTTGGGCCCTGGATCCGGACACGCTTCAGCCTCTGTGGGACGAAGGGTATAAGACACTCAGCGCCGGCGGCAACCCCGGGTCCTTATATCGGATCACATCGAGCCCTCTGGCTGTGAATGTAGGCAGCAGGTCGTACATAGCCTTGGGCACAGCCGACGGGGATCAGACCGGGAGGCCAGGCCAGTACGCGGACAACGGCTTCTTCATCCTGGAGGACACAGGCAGGGACTGCCATGTGGTCTACTGCCGTCAGGCAGCCGGGGAGGTCACGGGGAGCCCTCTGCTGGCGGGGGACGTAGTCGTGGCGACGCAAAACATACTGACCGGGGCGGAGGATGAGGAAAACCTCATGATCTGCTACGATATGCTCGCGGAAGGGGAGCTCAGCGCCACGCCCAGGACGCCCCGGGGCATACCGGGCTCGCCGGCGGCGGAGCGGGACAGGATGTATGCCGCGGACAGGCAAGGCAGGTTGTATTGTTATAACATATCGGAAAAAGGAAACTATACCCTGTTGTGGGAGACGGCGCCCGGGGGAGCGGGTGCTAATTACAACCTGAACTCACCGGCTATCGGAGGGCAGTATGTGTACCTGCCGATCCGGCAGTACCAGGGCGGCGGCGGTTTGCTCGTCGCCTATGAGAAGAGCACAGGGAGCATCGCCAACACCCTGGCTTTCGACAGCCTGCTTTGCTCAAATGTGGTGTACTGGGAGCCCCTGGGCAGCGGCAAGGAGTTCCTCCTTGTCTATGAAGCTTCCGGGCGCACCTGCCTTCTCGACGCCGGGACACTGACCCAGGTGAGCGGGTTTATGGACGAAGAGGGCAAGATCGTCAGGGAGATCATGCTGCCCCACGCCCCCTCCGGGGTGAAGGCGCCGGAGCCCATCATCGGGGAAAACTACATGTTGCTTGTGGATGGGGCGGGCGTACTCCACGCCTATCTTGGCAGAGGCGGAGAGCTGGAAGACGAGACGGATCTGGCGGTGGTCGAGCTGACCGTGCCGGAAACGGTAGCGGTAGGAGAGACCGGCGAGTGGGAAGCGAGCATCCGCAATCTCACCGGCGAAGAGGTGGAAGAGGCGGTCATCGAGTGGAAGGAGGACGGCTCCCTCATCCACAGGGAGGTGCGGGATTTCGGCCCCTGGGAAACAATCCGGGCGCGCTGCCCCTGGCGCGGGGCGGGCAAGCCCGGCATGGTCATGGCGGAGGTAAGCGTGTGGCCGCCGGATACGGTGCTCGACGTCGATGAAAGCAACAATACCAGGCGGGCTTATATCCGCGTCACGGCTCCGCCGGGGAAGGCGGACTGCGCCAGTGTGAAGGAATCCGGGGACTGGTCGGTGACTTACGCCGTACTGGCCGGCTACCGAACCAGGTCGCGCCTGAGATGCAGCATGAACTCAGGGATCCGGGTCTGCAGGACTGAGTACTACACGGACTACAGCAGCCCTATCTTCCGCTATGTGAGCGTAGGGTACACGGAAAGCCTGTCCGTCTCGCTAACCGTATCCACCGGTCAGGGGCGGCTGCCGGATCCGGCAAGGCCGGCGCCGGAAGACCAGGATGGCAGGGGGGCGTGGGAGATCATACCTTATGCCCGGGGCAAAGGTCTTGACCCCGACCTGGTCACCAGAGCAGGGGCGGGGTTCACCTTGAAAGTCGAGACGACCTATTCCACCGACTGGGAGAGGAAGGTACCCTCCGGCGCCCACGCCATCGGCGGCTCGTATGGCGGGCCGGGCAAAGTGTCGGCGGAGTTCTACGATACCAGGGGCAGGCTGGTGAAGACGGTGGCCCTGGAGCGGACTGAAGGGACCGCCGGGCCGGGTAAGGCGGTGTGGCAGCTGCCTGAGGCCAAGCACACTTATCAGGATGGCAGTACGGCTTCGAAACGCTGGTACTATACGGAAACCGGCGTCCCTGACGGCGAGTATCAGGTCTTGGTAAGGGTGGAAGGCGCGGGGCTCCACAACCTGCATACCTGCAAACGGGCGGCTGTCCGCATCTACGGCTCCATCTACGACGATATATACGGAAAGCTCGCGAAGTAGGGGAATTAAGTCTGTAGCTGATGCTTAACGAATGACGTCCAGGGAATCAGCAAAGCAAAAGCTACAGACAGCAGCGCGACGTTTTTTCTTGCCCTTGACGGAAGATTGGATTATGATAGAATCAATCGTTGAAAGGCAAATCGGCAGCGCGCCCCGGGGAGGTGAGAGAACGCATTGACCTACGAGACTCAACCGGCAGCCGGCCATGAAATGATACGGCTGGTAGACGTCCATAAAGAATTCGACGGGGAGACGGTTCTCGACCGCATCAACCTAAGCATCGCGAAAAACGAATTCGTCACCTTGCTGGGGCCCTCCGGCTGCGGCAAAACCACGACCCTGCGTATCATCGGCGGCTTCGAGACCCCCACCGCAGGGGACGTATTATTTGACGGGCAGCGGATCAACGACATACCCGCGTACCAGCGGAAGGTCAACACGGTCTTTCAGCGCTACGCCCTGTTCCCTCATCTCAATGTATACGACAACATCGCCTTCGGCCTGCGCATCGCGAAAAAAGACGCGAAAGACATCAGGGAGAAGGTGACCTCCGCCCTGGAGCTGGTGGAGCTGCGGGGCTTTGAGAAAAGGTCCGTCAGCTCCCTATCCGGCGGGCAGCAGCAGAGGGTGGCCATCGCCCGGGCAGTGGTGAACGAGCCCAAGGTCCTGCTCCTGGACGAACCTCTGGCGGCACTGGATCTCAAGCTGCGCAAGGAGATGCAGCTTGAGCTGAAAAACATGCAGAAGCAGCTGGGGATCACCTTTGTGTTCGTCACTCACGACCAGGAGGAAGCCCTGACCATGTCCGACACGGTGGTGGTGATGAAAGAAGGGGTCATCCATCAGATCGGCAGCCCCATCAGTATATATAATGAACCGCGGAATATATTTGTGGCGGACTTCATCGGGGAGAGCGTCATCCTGCCCGGCACATACCTGGAGCATTGCCTGGTGACCTTTGCCGGGCAGAAGTTCGTCTGCGTGGATACGGACTTCGCGCCGGGGGAGAGCGTGGATGTGGTGATACGGCCGGAAGACGTGGATATCACGGAAGAGCCGTCGGAGGGAGCCCTCCGGCTGAAAGTGACCTCTGTGGTATTTAAAGGCGTCCACTATGAGATGCTTGCCGACGGCGAGGACGGGCAGGAGTGGATGATCCACAGCACCACTATGGCCCCGGAGGGGCAGATCATCGGCGTCTCCATCAAGCCCGACAACATCCACCTGATGAAGAAAAGCGCCTCGCTAGAGGGGGCGGCGGTCCAATGAAAAGGAACTGGTCCCTATACCCTTACGTTATATGGATGGTATTATTCACCATCGTCCCCATACTGATGGTGTTCTACTACAGCATCACCGCCGGGGAGGGCGGGTTCAACCTGACCCTGAGCCACTACGCCAGGGTGTTTGAGCCTCTGTACCTCACGGTCATATGGCGCTCCATCCGCCTCGCCCTCATCAGCACAGCGGTGTGCTTCCTCATGGGCTACCCGGTGGCGATGATCCTGGCGAATAGCCCCGAGAAGCAGCAGTTCAGCCTCATCGTGCTATTTGTGGTACCCATGTGGATGAACTTTCTGGCCCGTACCTACGCCTGGATGTCCCTCCTGGAGACCAACGGCGTGGTCAACATGATACTGGGCCTCTTTGGGATAAGGCCCATCGCTATGCTGTACACGTCGGGGGCGGTGGTGCTGGGCATGGTCTACAACTATCTGCCCTTCATGGTGTTCCCCATTTATACGGTGCTGCGCAAGCTCGACCCTTCTCTTGTGGAAGCCGCCGAGGATCTGGGCGCCAATCCGGCGAGGACTTTTCTCCGGGTGATCTTCCCTCTCAGCTTACCGGGGGTGCTATCCGGCATCACCATGGTGTTTATGCCTTCGGTGACGACCTTCGCCATCTCCCAGCTTCTGGGGGGCGGCCAGTTTACCCTCATCGGCAACCTCATCGAGCAGCAATACCTGCGGACCTATGACTGGGGATTCGGCTCAGCCCTGTCCATCATCCTCATGGTCATCATCCTCATATCCATGGGCCTGATTTCCCGGAGCGACGCCTATGGGGAAGGGGGCGGGCTGCTATGAAGCCGGCGCTGAAGAAAGCTTACCTATGGCTCGTCTTCACGTTTCTGTACGCCCCTATCCTTGTGCTGGTGGTCTTTTCCTTCAATGCATCTAAGTCCAGGGCGAGCTGGGAAGGGTTGAGCCTCAGGTGGTATATCGAGTTGTTTCAGGACAAGGCCATCATGACCGCCCTGGCAAATACGGTCATCATCGCGGTGGTTTCGGCTGTAGCGGCAGCCATCGTCGGCACGGTGGCCGCGGTGGGCATCCACAACCTGAAAGGTTGGAAGAAAAGCTTCATCATGAATGTGACCTACCTGCCTGTGCTTAATCCGGACATCGTCATCGGCATATCCATGATGCTCCTGTTTATCGTGGTCTCTTTCCCCCGGGGGCTGGCCAGCCTCATCATTGCCCACATTACTTTCGGGCTGCCCTACGTAGTCATCTCTGTGCTGCCGAAGCTGGCCCAGTTGGACCCCCAGATATTTGACGCCGCACTGGACCTGGGCGCTACGCCAAGGGAAGCGTACATGCAGGTGATCCTGCCCCAGATCATGCCCGGCGTGTTTACCGGGTTCCTGCTGGCCTTTACCATGTCTGTGGATGATTTTGTGGTCAGCTTTTTTGTCACGGGCAACGGCGTGGCAAACCTGGCTATATCCATCTACTCCATGGCCCGCCGGGGGATCAACCCTAAGATCAATGCCGTGCTGACCCTTCTCTTCGCGGCGGTGGCGGCGATGATGTACCTGATACAGAAGCGCATGGGCAAGGGCGTCGCAAAGGGCGCCGCCGAAGAATTGCGATAACGCGGAAAAAGTGATAAAATTAACCGTTATCAACATCATATACAAAGGAGAGGGAGTGGGAGAATCAGTGAAAAGACGAGTAAGGACAGTATTGTGCGCCGTCCTGGCCGGAAGCATGCTGCTGTCGGCCGCGGGCTGCGGCGGCGGCAGGGAGACCCTGAATGTATTTAACTGGGGCGACTATATCGACCCGCAGGTCATCAAGGATTTCGAGCGGGAGTACAATATAAAGGTCGTATACGAAGAATTCGACACCAACGAAGACATGTACGTGAAAATCGACAAAGGCTCCGGCAAGTATGACATAGCCGTGCCTTCCGACTATATGATACGGAGGATGGCGAACGAAGGTATGCTTATCCCCATCGACTGGTCGAAGATCACCAACTACGGCAATATCGAGGACAGGTTCAAAAACCTTCCCTACGACGAGAGGAATCAGTACTCCGTCCCGTACATGTGGGGGACGGTGGGCATCTTGTACAATACGGCGATGGTAGACGAGGAAGTGGATAGCTGGGACATCCTCTGGGATGCGAAGTATGAGAAGAAGATATTCATGATCAACTCCATGCGGGACTCCATCGGGATCACCCTGAAGAGGCTGGGATACTCCCTCAATACGAAAAACGAAGGGGAGATCATGGCGGCGAGAGACGCCTTGCTGGAGCAGAAGCCCCTGGTGCTGTCCTATGTAGGGGACGAGATGAAGGATAAGATGATCGGCGAGGAAGCCGCCCTTGCTGTGTTTTGGTCCGGGGACGCGGCATACTGCATGAGCTACAACGAAGACTTGGATTATGTCATACCGAAAGAAGGCTCCAATATATGGGTCGACGCCATGGTGATACCAAAGACGGCGCAAAACATAGAGGCGGCCCACCTGTTTATCGACTACATGTGCCGCACGGAGGTGGGGCTGGCGAACGTGGAGTACATCGAGTACGCCTCGCCAATGTGGTCGGTAAGGGAGCAGCTGCCGGAGGAGTTGACGGAAGATATCGCGTTTTATCCGGGAGAGGACGACCTGGAAGGGTCGGAGGTATTCGAGGACCTATCGGACACCCTGGCTATCTATGACCGGGTATGGACAGAGGTACTAGCCAGATAAACAAAGCGAATGATACACCGGGAGGATTTATGAGTGAGGCAGACAGTCGAAGACGGGAAGAAGCGCCGAGTACCGGTTCCCTGCTGGATATGCTGGAGGAAACCTATCCCGAGAAGGTCGGCGGATTATTTGGCGGGTTGAGCCAGATCGGAAAACTGCTTACCTTTGAGGATTGGCTGGCCATCCTGACCCGTTCACGCTCTTCTTTCGAGAGCGCCCGAAACGATAAGAAGTAATTCAGGAGCAGCATATGGCTTCTCTTTGGAAAAAGCTCAAGGCATGGTCGTTTCGCAGAAAGTACGCGATACTGATCACCCTTGGAATAATCGTTGCCGTTGTGGCGATTGCCAATACATGGCAGGAAACCTACCTGACTTTGCCGGAGCCGGAAGTAAGGCTCCCGGTGGTGGAAGGCGCGCCGCCGCCCCCTGCCGTAGCCGCAGGATTGGATAAATTTGACATCCTCCTTCTCGGCCTAGACAGGAGGGAGGACGAACCGGCGGAAGGCTCGCGGACGGATACGATCCTGCTGATCACCATCGACCCGGAGGACTACTACGCCTGCGTCCTGTCCATCCCCAGGGACACCAGGGTGCGATTCAGGGACAGATGGCGTAAGATCAATGAGGTGTTCAGCTACGAAGGCGCGGAAGGCAGCGTCCGGGCGGTGGAGGACTTGCTGGAAGTAGCCATCGACCGCTATGCCGTGGTGGACTTTCAAGGAGCCATCGACCTCGTCGATCTGATGGGGGGCGTGACGGTGGACGTGCCCATCGACATGTATAAGCCTCTGGAGAATATCGACTTGAAAAAAGGCCCGGCGCAGCATCTGAACGGATACGACGCCCTGGCCTACGTCCGCTACCGGGACGAGAGATTATCGGACATGGACCGCTCCGAGCGCCAGAAGGAAGTCCTGCTCCAGCTGGCGGATATGATACTCTCGCCGGCCAACATACTGAAGCTGCCTACAGTCGCCAGGACGGCGCTGACCTATATGGAGACGAACATCAGCCTGCAGGAGATACTGACCCTGGCTAAGTACGGTAGGACGATCCTGAATCAAGGGGTGGAGAACCGGGTGCTTCCGGGTATCAACGACTACTTCCTGGGCGGATGGTACTATGTGCCGTTTCTGGAAGAGCTGGGGCTGCCTATAGGGGAAGCGGAGGTTGAGTACCGTGAGTACCTGCGGCAGGCCCAGGAAGCGAAAGCCGCCGAAGAAAGGCAAAAAAAGGAAGCGGAGGAAGCGGCTCTGCTTGAAGAAGGCGGCGACGAAGACGAAGATGGCGAAGAGCCGCCTCAGGAGGGCGGCGAATGGGCGGAAGGCACGGAAGCCGGCGGGGAGCAGGGCGAAGGGGCAGAAGCCGCCGAGCCGCCGCCCGAAGCGGATGTGGAAGCGCAGGGCGAAGCGCCGGAGCCTGAGGACGAAGCCGATGAAGGCGAATAAAACCTGTTTCACCGTGGGCTGAGGCTGTGAACCATCGCGTCAGATAGGCGCACTCCGGCCTCAGCCCACCGCTGAATAGAAAGCAATAAACTTCTTGACAGGATAAAAAAAGAAGTATATGATTTCGGAATACATCAATCGAACGCGCCGGTGTAAAGGCGTCGAAGGGGACAACGCTATATCAAGGGTACTTCAGAGAGCTGCCGGATGCTGCGAGGCAGCGGCCGGATATGGCGCCGCTCACCCCTGAGCCTTACAATTTCAGAGAATTCAAGAGGGCGGCCCAAAGCCGTCAACGAGAGTGGTACCGCGGAAGCAAATCTTTCGTCTCTCGCCGTCATTATACCGGTGACGCGAGGCGGCGGAAGTTTTTTATTATATCCGGTTACTTATCGAAGGAAAAGAGGTTGGGAACCATGGACAAGTTATGGGAAATCACCTTGGGGGATTTGCTGGACTACCAGGCCGAGCGCTTCCCGGACCAGGACTGCGTCGTGTACAACGACAGGCCCTTCCGGACGACTTACCGGGAGTTTCGCGATCTGGTGAACCTGACGGCGAAAGGCTTGATGAGGCTTGGCGTCGGGAAGGGGGACCATGTCTCCATGTGGGGCACGAACGTCCCGGAGTGGCAGCTGGCCTTGTGGGCGGCGGCGAAGATCGGCGCGGTGCTGGTGACGGTCAATACGGCGTACAAGGTCTTTGAAGCCGAATACCTCCTGCGCCAGTCGGATACCCATACCCTGGTCATGACCGAAGGTTATAAAGACAGCGACTATGTGTCGATCATGAACGACCTTGTGCCTGAGCTGGAAGGCGCCGAGCCGGGCTGCTGGGAGAGCGACGGGCTGCCGCGCCTGAAGAATATCGTCATCTGCGGCGGGGGCAGGCACGACGGCATGCTGAATTGGGAATCCCTGGCCGAGTTGGGCAGGGAGGTCGGCGACGAAGCCCTGGAAGCCGCGCAGAGAGCTTGCAGCTTCGGCGACGTGGTCAATATGCAGTACACCTCCGGCACCACCGGTTTCCCCAAGGGCGTCATGCTCACCCATTTAAATATTGTCAATAACGGCTTGACGATCGGCGACTGTATGAAGTTCAGCCCCGCCGACCGCCTGTGCCTGACCGTGCCCCTGTTTCACTGCTTCGGCCTGGTGCTGGCCACCATGGCCTCCATTACCCACGCCGGCGCACTGTGCATGGTGGAAGCCTTCAGCCCCGCGGCGGTCCTGAAGACTATCCATGAGGAGAAATGCACCGCCTTTCACGGCGTCCCTACGATGTTCATCGCCATGATGGAGCATCCGGATTTCCCGGCGACGGACTTCTCCCATATGCGGACGGGGATCATGGCAGGCTCCCCCTGCCCGGTGAAGGTCATGCGCCAGGTGGTGGAGCGGATGAATATGCCGGAAATCACCATCGTGTACGGGCTCACCGAGGCCTCCCCCGGCTGCACCCAGACCACTACGGACGACTCCCTGGAATTACGGGTATCTACGGTGGGCAGGAACCTGCCCTTCATCGAGACGAAGGTGGTAGACCCGGAGACGGGGGAGATATGCCCCCCCGGCGTCCCCGGGGAGTTTATGGCCAGGGGATACAATATCATGAAAGGCTACTACAAAATGCCGGAAGCCACAGCCGCAGCCATCACCCCCGACGGCTGGCTCCACTCGGGAGACCTGGCGACTGTGGATGAAAAGGGGTATTATAAGATCACCGGGCGCATCAAGGACATGATCATCCGGGGCGGGGAAAACATCTACCCTAAGGAGATCGAGGAATGCCTGTACACCCATCCGGATGTGCAGGACGTGCAAGTGATAGGCGTGCCCAGCGAGGCCTACGGCGAGGAGGTCATGGCGTATATCATACGTAAGCCCGGGGCGGACCTCAGCGAAGACGAAGCCAGGGAGTATCTCCGGCAGCGGATAGCCCGGCATAAGGTGCCGAAGTATGTGGCGTACATCGAGGAGTTCCCCATGACTGCCAGCGGTAAGATACAGAAATTCAAGCTTCGGGATATGGCGGTGCGCGACCTGAAACTGCAGGACGCAGCCAATGTCGAGACGGCGTGAGGGAAAGGAGAGATTGCGATGAAATACGGTTTTTCTACCATCGGCTGCCCCGACTGGCTTTGGAATGAAGTCGTCGCCACGGCAAAGGATCTGGGCTATGACGGGATCGAGCTCAGAGGGCTGGCTAACAAGACATATCTTCCCTCCACCCGTACATTCTCTCTGGAGAACTGCCCCCAGATCAGGCTTAGGCTGGACCAGCTGGAGCTGGAGATACCCTGCCTGAGCACCTCCGCCTTCATCTTCGATGGAACCGGCCAGGAAGCGGCCCAGGCGGAAATGCGGGATTACATCAACCTGGCGGCTTTGCTGGACACGCCTTTCATCCGGGTGCTGGCGGATAGGGAAGCCCGCCCCGGCGGCAAGGTGGACGAGGGGGTGGTCGAGGAAAACCTAAAGGAGATATCCGGGCTTGCGGGGGATAAGGAGGTCATGGTGCTGGTGGAGACCAACGGCCTTTATGCCGATTCACGCAGGACTGCCGCCCTCATGGAGAAGCTGGGCGACGCCAACATCGGCGTACTCTGGGATGTCCACCATCCATACAGGTTCTATGGGGAGAAGCCTTCGGACACATATGGCCGCCTCAAGGATTGGATATGTTATGCCCATGTGAAGGATTCCCTCATGGAGGGCGGGGAGGTCGCGTATAAAATGTTCGGATACGGGGACGTCCCGCTGAAGGAAGCCCTGGGGCTCTTGCGGGACGACGGATATGAAGGTTACGCGGTTTTGGAATGGCTGAAGCTGTGGGTGGCGGACCTGGAAGACCCGGGGGTCGTGTTCGCCCACTACCCCCACGCCGTCCGGCGGATGCTGAGGTAAACATACGCTTCCATTTACAGAAAATATACTCTCCGGCTCCCTGACCGATACCTGCAAATCATCGGGCTAATCTAAGCTTGAAGCCTAACGGCTACGACACGACTTCCTGTCGTGCTCCGCCTATGCTGACTTCCTGTCAGCATTACGGCTTCTTGGCTGATTATCCCGTGATTTGAGACGGTATCGTCCAAAGTCGCTCGGAGAGTATGTGCTTTTTATCTGGAACTGACGCTTGTTTTCTTAGCCAATGAGCTCTTTCAGCGCGTCGAAGCTGATGTTTCCCCCGGACAGGAGGAAGCATATCTTCATGCCCGGGCCCACGGGGACTTTGCCGGATAAGGCGGCGGCAAAGGTCATTGCGGAGCTGGGCTCCACGAGCAGCCTTGCCTCGAAGGTCGCCAGAGCCAGGGCCTCCCTGATCAAGTCGTCGTCTACGTCCACAAGCTGATCCACGTAAGCCGCGATCATGTTGTAGTTCAGCTCTTTCGCGGTCATCGTGCGCGTCCCGTCGGCGATGGTGAGCTTGTCCGGATATAAGGTCAGCAGCTCGCCGGCTTTGCGGCTTTCCGCGAAGCGGGGGACGGTGGCAGGCTCCACGCCGTACATAAGCGCGCGGGGGCTCATGGACTTCACCGCCAGGGCGACGCCGGATATCAGCCCGCCGCCGCCCACGGGGCATACCACCGCGTCCATGTCCGGCTCGTCTTCCATGATCTCCATGCCGGCGGTACCCTGGCCGGCGATGATGAGGGGGTCGTTGTAGGCGTGGACGAAGCTGAGGCCCTCCTGCTCCATGATCTCCAAAGCCTTTACGTCGGACTCATTATTATTCTGCCCGTAGATGACGACCTCGGCGCCCAGGGCCCGGGTCTTGTCCGCCTTCAGCGGGGAGGCGATCTCCGGCATGACCACGGTAGCCTTCAGGCCCGCGTTGGCCGCGGCGTAAGCCACGCCCTGGGCATGGTTGCCCGAGGAGACCGTGATGACGCCATTTAGCTTCCCGCCGCCTGCCGTGAGATCCAGTATCTTGTTGGTGGCGCCGCGGAGCTTAAACGAGCCTATGGGCTGGAAGCTTTCGGGCTTGACATAGACCTCCGCGCCCCGGAAAAACTTATCCAGCTGGGACATGCGTAAAAGGGGCGTCCGCGCCACCTTGCCCAGGATACGCCCGGCTGCTTCCCGAACCATGGCAAACTCCACCAGTTTCGTCATATGTAACCTACCTTCCATGTACATGGGGCGCCCTGTCCCCGCGATAATACGGGCGGACGCAGATCAGGAAATACAGTATGATGAAGAGAGACCCGCAGCCCCAGCCTATGGGGTATGCGTAAAAGACATTGTAGACGGTGAAATTGAGCCGCATGGATATATTCAGGAAAAGCTGGCGGCAGCCGACCATGCCCAGGAGCGACAGAACCATCACCGCCCTGGCCTTCCCGAAGCCCCGCACGGCGTTGGTGAACACCTGGGACAGGGACTGGAGGTAGAACAAGGGCATCATCACCCGCACCATAGCTACGCCGTACGCCATAGCCTCGGGGTTGGTGGTAAACACACGGATGACCACCGGGGCGAAGAAGTAGGTGGGGACCCCCATGAGCAAAACGGCGCCGCCGCAGATCATGAGGCAGACGCGCAGGCCCCGGAAGGCGCGGTCGTTTTGATTGGCGCCCAGGTTCTGACTGATGAAGGTCGCGGAAGACGAGCCGATGGAGTTGGATATGATACCCACATAGCGGTCGATCTTCTTCGCCGCGCCGATGCCCGCCATAGCCGCCGAGCCAAACAGATTCACATAGCGTTGTACAAAGAGGTTGGAGATGGAGATGATGGCAAACTGGACGCCGGCGGGCAGGGACAGATCCAGCACGGTCAGCAAGGTGGGCTTGTCGATATGGAGCTCGCGGGGGTTCAGTCGGTATACGTCCGTCGTGCGAAGCATATCCCTGAGGATGAGGGCGACGGACAGAAGCTGCGCCCCTATGGTGGCCAGGGCTAGCCCCGCCACGCCCATTCGCAGCCAGGCGACGGCGAT
Organism: Clostridiales bacterium; assembly: GCA_009782505.1. Lineage (GTDB taxonomy): Bacteria > Bacillota > Peptococcia > DRI-13 > UBA5745 > WRMS01. Next base: position 35,013 of record WRIW01000013.1, on the reverse strand, counting down.
GAGGTCCAGCACGATATTGACGCCGCAGGTGATGGCGAGGTAGCGGAAGGGGTCTCTGGAGTTGCCCACGGCGCGCAGCACCCCCGAAGCGACATTATACATCGCGGAGAAGAGGACGCCGATAAAGTAGATGCGCAGGTACAGGGCAGCCTCGTCCCAGACGTCCTCCGGGCAGGCTACCACGCGCAGAAGCAAAGGCGTGAGGAGGATGCCGGCGGCAGCCAGGACGAGGCCCAGGATGATTGCGAAGCACAGGGTAGTATGGATGGCGGTATGGAGATTCTTGTAGTCCTTCGCGCCAAAGTAGCGGGCAAATACCACCCCCGCGCCGGAAGAGACCCCGGCGAAGAAGCCGATGAGCAGATGTGAGATATCCGCGCTGGAGGATACGGCTGCCAATGCAGTGACGCCCACATAGTTGCCGGCGATGATGGAGTCGGCGCTGTTGTACAGGTTCTGCAGGAACTGCGAGAGCAGTATAGGCAGCGCGAACTGGATGATCAGCTTTAAAGCGTTGCCCTGCGTAAGATCCAGGGATTTTTTTTTCAATACGTGTTGCTCGCCCATGGGATAAGTATACCATATAAGGGATGGTTGACAATACAATTGCAGCCAGACATAATGGGGGTGCGGTAAACAATGGATTGCGACGCTGGCGCAACAATTATGCTGGTCGCATTTCCAGGAGTTGTTGCCTGTTAAAAACGACGAGGCTCGTATATTTTATGCGCAAGATGCGATAAACCGTCGTCTTGGAACAAAAGAACTCCCGCGACAGCCTTACTAAACACTCTCTAAATATCCAATCATTTTTCTGGCTGTGTCCAAACTAACCTTTGTACACCCGCCATGTTTTAAAAACGCATTTATATTGCTTGGGTTAAGATGCAGATCCGTATAGAGGCGATAATTGCTTACACCCTTTACCTCCTGTAAACGTCGTATTTTCTTCCACATCAACACTTTAGTCTGAGCGTTTGTCTCCGGCATATTACGTCTGCTAACATAACTGTGATAAGCCTTATGATAACCATTGTCTAATCTGGCATCTTTAATTTCCAAAGCGGATATCATTTTACTCCAATCGTAATCTCGCATCACATTTGAGTATTGGGAACGCAAATTACTATCTGTTATCGCCTTTAGCAAAACATCACCTTTACCAATGCTTAACGCATAAAGAAGCAATGGTTCGCGAAGTCGATGATTTTGCGGAACTTCATTAGCCAGCTTATATAAACTATTGGTTTTACTTGATGAAAGCGCACGCACATATCCGTTAAGATATCCAGCGAATGTCAATCTTCGCATAAACGAAACCTCTTTACGTAGTTATTGTAGTTATATAGAAAATCATTATATATTCTGTCATTTAGAATGCTTGCTTTTAGTTCGTTGTCGCCAAGCGCCAATTTCTCAAGCAAATCCCAATCGACATAATTTGCCACAAGATTGGCGTCCTCCAAATCATCGCCTCGGTAAGAACATAGTTTAGATATAACAATATCTTCTAATGACGCTATGTAGAAATCAACTTTTTGCCCAGCCCAGAATAATTCAATACGGTCTTCATAGTTAAACGGAAAGTGGTTGATATAAGCGTTTACGTGCCCATTCATATCGTACATTTCCATTAAGCTATATATCCTATGATCTGCTTTGAGTATGTCAATATCATCGGTTGAACGAGAAATATATCCGCGTAGCACTAGAACGCCACCGCCTACAATAACAACCATAAACCGTCCGTCGCTGCTGTATTCTAAAGCGACACGCTCATCAAATAGCTTCATGCGATTTTGAATGACGTCCCCAAACATTTCAGCCATAAATATCACCTTTTATATAACACTGTTAATCAATTAGTATTATAGCCGATAAAACATATAAAATCAACACTAATCGCATTTTATAACGGATAAAGCGGCTATTCCTTGTATTACATATTCCTGGACAAACCTTCCACCAAAAGCTGTATTGGAAGAAAAAATACAATCCATTGAGTCAAAAGATGATGAAATGGATTAACATAAAGGGTGAGCAAACATAGCCGCCGCAGAACGACGAAAATTGGTGCGGGTTTGTGACTGAGAAATAAACATAATCGATATTATATGGCGTAGAGGTGACGAAGAAATGCCGGAGAAGGTCAGGCATATTGTTATTTCTGCACAAGATGAATTGCTGCTAAGGTCATCGGAGTTATCTGTTAATCTTACAGCAAAACATATTTTTGACAAAGATTAGGGCGGCTGATATAATAACTTCTGGTGTTTTACTAGCGGCTGCCACAGTTTACGGATACAGGTACAGATATGAAGATGGAATTAGGCCCGCTCAAGCTGGAGCCGGGGGAGGCGGAAAGCTTCGACTTTTACTTCACCCCCTCCGAAAGCATAGAGGATTGTCGGCTGCTGACCCCCGTCCACGCGGCGGGCGCGATGGCTTACGGCGGCAACGAATACTTGCTTGACGGTAAGCTAACGGTGAAGGCGAGCTTTAATTGCAGCCGGTGCCTGGCTCCCGTGGAGCAGGACGTCTCCTTAGAGTTCGACGAGCAGTTCGACGAAGAGGAGTACCCCGGGGAGGACGCCGTCATCGACCTGGAAGACGTGGCGACCCAGCTGCTGGTCACGTCGATCCCCATGCAGGCTTTGTGCCGCGACGACTGCAAGGGCTTATGCCCATCATGCGGCAAGGATTTGAACGAAGGCGAGTGCGGCTGCCCGAAGGACGACGTAGACCCAAGGCTGGAAGCGCTGCGGGAGCTGCTTGACAAGTGAAGCAGGCGCCGCTGTTTGACTGGCGACTTTGGTCAACGTCGTATCAAATCACACGATAGCGTGATGATTTGCAGAGGTTGTCCAGGGAGACAGGCAAACAGCGACGCCTGGGGTACATGACCGAGCGGATGGAGGAAGCGGGCGCCGCCGGAAGCGAAAAAGACAAGTTTAGGAGGAAAATGATATGGGCGTACAACAACATCGCCACTCAAAAGCCAGGGTGCGGAGGAGCCGCGCCGTCGTTATGAAGATGAAAGCGCCGGGGTATGTAGAGTGCCCGAAGTGCCACGAGTACAAGATGCCGCACCGGGTATGCCCGTCATGCGGGTATTATAATGAAAAAATCTCGGTGGAGCTGAAAAACGAAAAATAACCGCTGGGAGGGCGCCGAACATGAGAATCGCTTTAGACGTCATGGGCGGAGACCACGCGCCGGAGGAAGTATTGGCGGGCGCGAAAGAAGCCTTGGCTTCATCGGGGGCCCTTGAGCTTATGCTTGTAGGCGATTTGGAAGCGGTGCTGCAGTACTGGCCCGAAGCCAAGTCGGAGCAAAGGATAGAGATCGTGCATTGCGACGAGGTCATCGGGATGGACGAGCATCCCGCCATGGCCTACCGGAAGAAGAAAAACGCTTCCATCACCGTAGCCAGCAGGCTGGTACGGGACGGCGAGGCCCAGGGCGTGGTGTCCGCGGGAAGCACCGGCGCGCAGATGGTAGCCGCGCTATTTGAGATAGGGCGCATGGAAGGCGTAAACCGGCCGGCCATCGCCAGCTGCATACCGACGCTGAAGGGCCCGAAAGTGATGCTGGACATCGGCGCCAATACAGACTCCATGCCGGAAAACCTGAGGCAGTTCAGTTGGCTTGGGAAGATATACTGCTCTGTGGCCCTGGGGATACCGGAGCCTAAGGTATACCTCCTGAGCAACGGTGTCGAAGCCGAGAAGGGCGACGAACTGGTACAAAAGACGTACTCCCTGCTCATGGAAGAGGAGGGCCTGAACTTCTGCGGCAGCGTCGAGGGCCGGGATCTCTTCAGCGGCGAGGCGGATGTGGTGGTCACTGACGGCTTCTCCGGCAATATCGCCCTGAAGACCATGGAAGGCACCGCGGAGGCTTTGTTCACTATGATGAGGGAAGCCTTCATGTCGGACGCCCGAAGCAAGCTGGGGGCGGCTCTGCTGAAGCCGGCGCTGAAGCAGGTGAAGAGCAGGCTGGACTACGAAGAGGTCGGCGGCGCGCCGCTTCTGGGCGTAAGAGGGCTGAGCGTCGTATGCCACGGCAGCTCGAAAGCCAAGGCAGTGCGGACAGCTCTGCTGAAAGCGGGGGAGTGGATAGACTCCGGCTTGCTGGCAAAGCTCGGCGAGCACAAATTTTAGCCTGAGGGGCCGCATTACGTTGAAAAAAAGTATTGACCGATTCGGGGCAACTTGATATTCTATTGAAGGATAGAAGGGGGTGACCGTATGGACTTGTCCGAAAAGATAAAATCGCTTTTGTCAGCCCAGCTCAGCGTTGAGTCCGCCGACTTATCGGATAGTACGAGCTTCGACGATTTAAACGCGGATTCTCTGGACGTGGTTGAGCTGATTATGGCCCTGGAAGAGGAATTCGACATCGAGATTCCCGATGAAGACGCCGAAAAGATACGCACGGTGGGGGATGTGACGGAGTATATCAAAGAGCGCATCAACTGACCATGACAGATTATGCCGCCTCCCGACACAAACCGGCGCCGGGGGGCGTTTTATTACTTTATGGGGGATTCTACACATTCCCTCAGGGCAATGAGCGAAAGGCCCGCGTATAGATGAACGGGATAGCTGAAATCGCAGCAAATCTGAAACTGGAGCAGCTTGAGGGCGTCAGGCTCCGGGATGAACTCATCGGCCAGGCTTTCCTGCACCCGTCCTGGTGTATGGAGAACTATAGGGACGACGGGTCCAGCCCTTACCTGGAAAGCAACCAGAGGCTGGAATTCCTGGGGGACGCCGTCCTGGGCGTCGTCGCGGCGCAAAGGCTATACCGCGAGTTCCCCACGCGTCTGGAAGGCGACTTGACCAAGCAGAGGGCGGCCCTTGTGTGCGAGAAATCTTTGGCGGCGGCTGCCGCTTCCCTAGGGCTGGGGAATTACCTCAAGCTGGGCAAGGGCATAGCCGCGTCGGGAGGCGCCAGGCAGCCTTCCCTGCTCGCCGACGTCTTTGAGGCTCTGCTGGGGGCGCTGTACCTGTGCGGCGCGACCTTGCCGGCTTTGGAGGGCTTCGTATTTCAGGCGATAGAGGGCAGCCGCCATCTCGTATCCGGGGATACGGACGAGGACTATAAGGGGCAGCTTCAGGCCTGGGCGCAGAAGACCAACGAAAAGAAGCTGTCATACCGGATCGTGGACGAGCGGGGGCCCGACCACCGCAAGATGTTTCTGGCAGCCGCTTACCTGGATCAGCAGGAGATAGGCAGGGGATGGGGCAACTCCAAGCAGGAGGCGCAGAAGGCCGCGGCAAAGCTGGCTTTGCGGAATCTGGAAAGCGGCGATCGACAAAGCTCAACATACGAGGTAACTGATGTTTCTGAAACGACTTGACTTATACGGATTCAAATCCTTCGCGGATAAGACTTCCTTCGAGTTCCAGCCCGGCGTCACCCTGGTGGTCGGGCCAAACGGCAGCGGCAAGTCCAATATAGCCGACGCCATACGCTGGGTGCTGGGCGAGCAGAGCGCGAAGACCCTCCGGGGGGGCAAGATGGAGGATGTGATATTTGCCGGGAGCGAGAAGCGCAAGTCCCTGGGCATGGCCGAGGTCTCCCTTACCATAGACAATACCTCCGGCGGCTTCCCCCTGGAGTTCCAGGAGATCACCATCACGCGAAGGCTTTACCGCTCCGGCGAGAGCGAGTACCTGATCAATAAAGTGCCCTGCAGGCTGAGGGATATCCACGAAATGTTCATGGATACGGGCATCGGCCGGGAGGGCTTCTCCATGATAGGCCAGGGGCGGGTGGAAGAGATACTGCTGGCCAGGCCGGATGAGAAGCGCATGATCCTGGAGGACGCCGCGGGAATCATCAAGTACCGCTACCGTAAGCGGGACGCGGCGAAGAAGCTGGAAGAGACGGGGCAGCATCTGCTTCGCATCGAGGACCTGCTCCTTGAGCTGAGGAGCCAGGAGGAGCCCCTCGCCCGGCAGGCGGAGGAAGCCAGGGTCTACCGGCAGCTGAAGGAAGAGCTGGACGGCTTGGAAATCGGCATGATGGTGGGGGAGATACGCCAGGCTGGCGAGAGGCTGGTCAGCCTCCGGCGGGAGATGGCCGAGCTCCAGGAGGAGATACTGGCCAGGCGGACGGGATTTCTCACCGCCCAGGGGCAGGAAGAAAGCATACGCCTTGCCCTCGACCGGCTGGGCGAGCAGGTCAACGGCCTCCAGGAGGAGATATACAAAAACAGCCTGGATAAGGAAAAAATGGACAACGAGCTCCGGGCTGAGACGGAGCGCAGCCAGGAGATGGAGAAGCAGGCCAGGGAGTTGGCCGAGGGCGCAGAGAAGCTGGAGGCGGAGTGGCGGGAGCTTTCGGAGCAGTGGCAGTCCCGCAGAGAGCAGGAAGCGTCCCTGGCGGAGCAGGTCAACCGCGCCAGACTGCTGGTGGAGGAGGAAGAAGCCCAGCAGAAGGAAGCGGAAGAGGCGGGCTTAGCTAAACGGGCGGCTCTGGAAGCCGGCGAGGAGGACCACTTCGAGCTCCTCCGCAAGGACAGCGGCTTGCAGAATCAGGAAGTGAGCTACCAGGAGCAGCTGACTTCCGCTTCGAGGCAGAAGGACAGGCTCAGGGAGACCGAGCAGAAGCTGGATGAAGACAGGCGCAAGGCAGCCGAGACCATAACCTCCCTGGAAGCCAGAAGGACGCTTCGTTTGGCGGAAACCGCCCAGACGGAGAAGCGGATACAGGAAGGCGTGGCAGCCGCGGAGGTAAGCGGTGAGCGGCTCAGGCTCAAGCAGCAGGATAACCGGGCGCTGGCGGGAGAGCGGGGCCAGGCTTTGTCGAGATACAAGATGCTGGAGGAGATGGAGAAGGAAGGCCAGGGCTATGCCCAGGGCGTGCGTGAGGTGCTTCAACGCCGCAGCAAGGAGAGGCTACCGGGCATCATCGGTACGGTGGCCCAAAGCCTCCGGGTGGATAAGGAATACGAGCTGGCCGTGGAGATAGCTCTGGGGGGGCAAGCGCAAAATGTCATCACCGAGACGGAGCGCAGCGCCCAGGACGCCATACGCTGGCTGAAGAACTTCGACAAGGGCAGGGTCACATTCCTTCCCCTGGATACCATCAAAGCCCGCCCGGTAAGCGATTCCTCGAAGCCCAGGGGGAAGGGCGTCATCGGGCGGCTGGCGGATCTGGTGGACTTCGAGGACCGGCTCCTGCCGGTCATGGAGTTCCTCCTGGGCCGCATCTGGCTGGTAGACGAACTGCCAAACGCCGTAGCCAGAGCGCGGGAAAGCGGCTTCCAATACCGCATGGTGACCTTGGACGGGCAGATCGTCGGCACAGGCGGAACCATGACCGGCGGCAGCGCGCGCTTCAGCGGCGAGCGGTTCATCAGTCGTCGGCGGCAGCTTGAGGAGCTGGACAGGGACATCCGCCAGACGTCCCGGGAGCTGGTGGCCGGTGAAGAGGAAGAGAAAGAGCTCGGCGAACTCTGGGACAAGGCCCGGGAGGAGCTGGAGGAGCTCAGGGAGAGGCAGCGGCAGAGCAGCCTGGCTATGGCGGCTCTGGAGAATGATATCGACCATAGCAGGCAGGAAGAGCGGCGGCTGGCGGAAGAACGGGAGATGATGGACCGCCGCCAGGAAGAAGAGGAGCTGGAGAAGGCCAGGGTAGCTGCCCTGCTGCAAGGCCTGGGGCTCGAGCGGGAGCACGTAGCCGGGGATATCGAAGCAAACCGCCGGGGGATGGAGGCGCTGAAGCAGGAGATACAGGAGCTGGATAGCCGGCGGGCCCACAGGCAGAGCAGGCTCACGGAGCTGAGGATACAGCTTGCCGGCGACGAAGAGAAGATGAACTCCTTCGACGAAGGCGGGCGCTTCATCCAAAACCGCATGGAGCAGGTGCGGAGCCTCATCGCCTCCCAGAAGGAAAACAGCGCCCTGAGCATGAGCCGCAGCCGCCAGTACCGGCAGTCCGCGGAGCAGAGCGCCAGGGAGATACAGGTCATGGTAGGGAAGCTCCTTAGCCTGGAGCAAGAGAAGAAAGCCGCTCAGGACAAGAGGCAGGAGCTGCAGGCGCAAGCCGCCGACCTGGACGAGAGCCAGAAAGCCGCTGGCGAGGAGATAGAGAAGAAGCAGGAACGCCGCCAGCACCTGCAGGTGCAGGAAGGGCGCCTGGAAGCGAACCTGGAGGAATGGAAGGGCAGGCTTGCCGAGCAGTTCGGCCTGGATACGGATATCGCCCTGGAAACCGTACAACCTGTGCAGGAGAAGCGCAAAGGGCAGCAGCGGGTGAAGGAACTGCGGGAAGAGCTGGAAAGCATGCCCGAGGTGAACCTGGCGGCCATGCGGGAGTACGACGAGCTGGTGGAGCGGCTGGCCTTCATGAGCGGCCAGACCGACGACCTGCGCCAGGCGAAAGCGGATCTGGAATCGGTCATCAGCGATATGGACGCCCTGGTGGCGGGGAAATTCAAGGAAACCTTCGATGATGTGAACGAACAGTTCAACATCATCTTTCAGCGCTTATTCGCCGGCGGGCGGGCCAGCCTGGTGCTGACCCAGCCGGATAACCTCTTGGAGACGGGCGTGGACATCATCGCCCAGCCCCCGGGAAAGAAGCTGCAGCACCTGTCGCTGCTCTCCGGCGGGGAAAAGGCCCTGTCGGCCATATCCCTGCTGATGGCGATGCTTCGCGTGCGGCCGAGCCCGTTCAGCATACTGGATGAGATAGAATCCAACCTGGACGACGCTAATGTGGATCGCTTCGCCGGATTGATAAGGGAGTACCGGGAAAGCGGCAGCCAGTTCATCATCATCACCCACAGGCGGGGCACGATGGTAGCCGGGGACGTCATCTATGGCATATCCGCCCAGGAGTTCTCCGGGGTGTCCAAGGTCCTCAGCGTGCGATTGGAGGATAAGTAATGGGGCTATTTGGGAACCTGTTTAAGAAAATCGGGCTGGCGGTAGGCCTGACGAAAGTAAGCGACGAATTCTACGACGAGCTGGAAGAGCAGCTGATCATGGCGGACGTGAGCGCCGCCGCGGCGATGGAGCTGACGGAAGGGCTGCGGCTGGAAGTAAAGAAACGGGGCCTGGACGACCTGGAGAGCTGCGAGGGGCTCTTTCGCGAGCAGATCACCGCCTTGCTTGAGCAAGGGGACCATGAGCTGCGGCTGGCCCCCGGCGAGCTTACGGTCATCCTCTTTCTTGGGGTCAACGGCGTAGGGAAGACGACCACCATCGGCAAGCTGGCCCACCAACTGAAGGGGCGCGGCATGAAGGTGCTGGTGGCTGCGGCGGATACTTTCCGGGCAGCGGCTATCGACCAACTGGCCGTGTGGTGCGAAAGGGCGGGGGTAGACCTTATACGCCACCAGGAGGGGGCGGACCCGGGCTCCGTGGTCTACGACGCCATGGCGGCTTCCCATTCCAGGAAGGCCGACGTGCTCCTTGTGGATACGGCGGGGCGGCTCCAGACCAAGTCCAACCTGATGGAAGAGCTGAAGAAAATCCGTCGCATCATCGAGCGGGAGCACCCGGGCCAGCCCGCCGAGGTACTCCTGGTGCTCGACGCCGCCACCGGGCAAAACGCCCTGTCCCAGGCGAAGTTATTCAAGGAAGCCGCCGGAGTTACCGGCGTCGTGCTCACGAAGCTGGACGGCACCGCGAAGGGGGGCGTAGTCCTGGGGATACAGCATGAGTACGGGCTGCCCGTAAAGTATACCGGCTGGGGCGAGAAGGTGGGCGACCTGGAGCCCTTTGACGCGGCGGGCTTCTGCCGTCGGCTATTTGAGCCGGAAAACGAGTAGGCAACCCCGGCTGGCTTTATCCGGGACAGCCCGCGAAGCGTGACGTAGTTTGCGGCGTGACAGCCGTTGATTGAGGAAAGGATGTGCGAAAATGATTACTTTGAAAGAAAACCTGATGCTGCTGCTCACCGGCCAGATGCCGGAGTACGTACCCCGGTACCGCCTCTTGTGGGGCGTGCGGCCGCCCATCTTCAGCGGCGACCGGCAGGCCGACGGCTCCGGCACAGACATATTTGGCGTTGAGTTCGTCAATGTCCCCGGCACCGGCCCGATACAGAAGCCGGGCTTCATGCTCTTCGACGATATCACGAAGTGGCGCGATTACGTGAAGACGCCGGATTTCTCCGGCGTGGACTGGGAAGCCATGGCGAAGCCTGTGGTAGACGGCTGGGACCCCGCGCTGCCAAGGAGCTGCGGCTCGACCATGGGTTTCTTCCAGGCCATGTACAACTTCATGGGCTTCACCGACGCCCTCATCGCCGTGGCGGAGGAGCCGGAAGAGGTCAAGGCCCTCATGGATTACCTCACGGATTTCTATGTGGAAAACCTGAAGCGCATCATCGTCCACTATAAGCCGGATTTCATCACCATGGGGGACGACATCGCCCACGCCAGGGCGCCCTTCGTATCCCTTGATGCCTTCCGGGAGCTCTTTAAGCCCTACTGGAAGCGCTACATAGACGTAGCCAAGGACGCGGGCCTGCCTGTGGTGCTCCACGACTGCGGCAACAACGACATCCTGGTGGATGATTTTGTGGAGCTGGGCATCAACGGCTGGGAGCCTGCTGAGGAAAGCAACCATGTCCTGGACATCAAGGGGCGCCACGATAAGAAGATCGCCATGATGGGCGCCTTCCGGCAGAACGGCCTCGTATCCTATCCGGAGACCACGGAAGCCCAGATCAGGGCGGAGGTCCGCCGGGTCATCGAGGCTTATGCCCCGGGCGGCGGCTACGCCTTCTGTGGCATCGTCATCGGCGCCGCGGACGACGAGGAGATCAACCGGCGCAACGAATGGATAGCCGACGAGTACCAAAAGATAGCCGACGACAAAGATTTCTATAAGAATAACCCCGTCCACAACAAGGCGGGTTAATGTCGGAGCAGCTAAGGCCGCTAAGCGCTTGCGCGAGCTAAGCCCATAACTAAAGGCGGCGTAGCTTAACCCGGGATTTCATAGGCTAGTGCAGCGTCCACGAAATAACTGGACCATCCTTGCATTGTCTTTTTCCGCCTGCCAGCGTTGTCGTCAGTCGCCATACCCCCTACGGGGACTACTGATGTGACGCAAGCGTCACAAATAAAGGTTGTCGCACGGGTATGCCTCCATCCTCCGCCTTGCCAGACGAAAAAATCCAACACAACTATAGCCCAGTTATTTCGTGGACGCTACACTAGCGGGGCGGCGCCGGTCATGCGGGATACCGGCACGCCCTGTTTCTGCCTTCGTGCTTCGCGGTATAGAGGGCTTCGTCCGCATGGTTGATGAAATCATCCATGGAGCTGTCCAGCGAAGGCGTCAGCGTATGGATGCCGATACTGATGGTGACATTGGTCATCTGCCCGTCGTCCAGGGGGACCGGCGTCTCCGCTATCTGCAGCCTGATTTTCTCCGCGATTTGAAAGGCTTGCTCGCCTTCCGTGTTGGGCAGCAGCATGGCGAACTCCTCCCCGCCCCAGCGCGCGGCGAAGTCCAGGGAGCGCTTGAGAGCCTTGGTGAAGCCCGCCGCGATGATTTGCAGCACCCGGTCGCCTATCAAATGCCCGTAAGTATCGTTGAAGCTTTTGAACTTATCCACATCGGTAAACAAAATGCTGATGGGCTCTTTGTTCCGGATGGCCCGGTTCCACTCCAGACGCAGCCGTTCCTCAAAGCTGCGCCGGTTTGCGATGTTTGTCAGCTGGTCGATCATGCTCAGGTTCTCGATGGTCTGGATATAATTGTCCTCGGCGATCTTCTGCTTGGTCATCAAGTACTTCGCTAATATGGACAGGGCAAAGAAAGCGGTGTAGAGCATGGGGAAACGCAGCATGAACACGGGCGTATAGTACGCGCTGACGAAGGCGTTGAGGGGCGTCCAGAAGAGGACGAAGAAAAAGAGCTCAAAAAAGAGGCCAATGGAAGCGACATAGATGAAATCCATAAATAGCATCGTAGACGGCGGGAACAGCAGGGCCCAGAGAATCGCGAAGCCGTCGTTTCCGCCTGTCAGCGCGAAATACACGCAGAGCATAGATAAAGCCACGCACAGCATGACGTCCACGATCCTTCTGATTTTCACCAGAAGGCTGAAGACAAAAATGCAAACTAAGACCAGAGTCAGCACAGCGGTAGCGACCATCATTTCGTACTGGCGCTGGAAATAATTCAGGAAGCTCATGATGGCGGTGATCGCCGAAAGCACCAGAGATACAACGCCGATGGCCCGGCTCTCCCGCGCCTCCTGGTTTTGGGCGGCGCTTTGGTACAAAACAGTATCGAGGAACTGTTTTGCGTGGGTTTTCAATTTCATGCAATTCCCCCATTCACAAGGATTATACCATATTTATAAAATAATATCATAATAATACACTTTTTAATATGAAATTCCTATACAGTTTGTGAGCGGTTGGCGTTTGGGGCTCCAATCACAGCTGCTAAGTATTTTTACTTGACAAAGCTTGCGGGGGCGGATACAATGGCTCTATGATTCAGATGTGGAGGCGCGGATGAAGGACGTAGCCCGCCGGGCGTATCTGCTGGACTTCTACGGGCCATTGCTGACAGAGAAGCAGCGGGACGCCTACGAATGGTACTATCAGCAGGACCTCTCCCTGGGGGAGATCAGCGAAGTGGCAGACGTATCCCGCCACGCGGTCTTTGACCTGGTCAGCCGCACCGACGCCAAGCTTGAGCGCTTCGAGACGGCCCTGGGGCTTGTGGCTGCGCGAGAGGAGCGGGAGAAGCGCTCCGCCGGGCTGGCCGCGGCTTTCGGGCGCTGGATGGCGGACAACGCCGCTTGCCTGGAGGAGGAAGCCCGGGCGAAGCTGGCGGCGCTCATCGAAAGGATAGAGGTATAGCGTATGGCCTTTGAGAGCCTGACAGATAAGCTACAGAATGTATTTAAAAAGCTGCGGGGCAAAGGCAAGCTTTCCCCCCAGGACGTGGATGAAGCCATGCGGGAAGTACGCCTGGCGCTTCTTGAGGCTGACGTCAACTTCAAGGTAGTCAGGAGTTTTGTCGCCACAGTGAAGGAAAGGGCGACGGGGGCTGAGGTCATGGAGAGCCTGACGCCGGGCCAGCAGGTCGTAAAGATCGTCAATGAAGAGATGACGGCGCTGATGGGGGACAACCCGTCCCAGATCAATAACGCCGGGCGGGGCCCCACAGTCATCCTGATGGTAGGCCTGCAGGGCTCGGGGAAGACCACTTCCAGCGCCAAGCTGGCACGGCTGTACAAGAAGCAGGGGAGGCGCCCCATGCTGGTCGCCTGCGACATATACCGGCCGGCGGCGATCAAGCAGCTCCAGGTGCTGGGCGAGCAGCTGGACATACCGGTCTTCACCCTGGGCGACAAGGCGAGCCCGGCGGATATAGCGAAGGGCGCGTATACCGAGGCGGAGCGGCAGGCATTGGACTTGCTGATCATCGACACCGCCGGGCGGCTGCATATCGACGACGGGATGATGGAGGAGCTCGAGATCCTCAGCGCCGCGGTCAAGCCCCATGAGATACTGCTGGTGGTGGACGGTATGACCGGCCAGGACGCCGTGAAGGTCACCGAGACCTTCAACGAGCGCCTGGAGATCACCGGCGTTATCCTGACGAAGCTGGACGGCGATACCCGGGGCGGGGCCGCCCTTTCGGTGAAAGCCGTTACCGGTAAGCCCATCAAGTTCGTCGGCATGGGGGAGAAGGCGGACGCCCTGGAGTTGTTCTACCCCGACCGGATGGCTTCCCGCATACTGGGCATGGGGGATATCTTAAGCCTCATCGACAAAGCCCAGGCGAATGTGGACATGCAGAAAGCCCAGGAGATGGAGCAGCGGATGCTGAAGGCGGAGCTGACCTTCGACGACTTCCTGGAGCAGATGCAGCAGATGAGAAATATGGGCCCCCTGGACCAGCTTCTGGGGATGATACCCGGGGCGGGCAAGATCAAAGGCATGAAGGACATGCAGGTCAGCGAGAAGGATATGGCCCATGTGGAAGCCATCATCCGCTCCATGACCCCGGAAGAGCGGCGGCGGCCCCATATCATCAATGGCAGCCGCAGGAAGCGGATAGCGGCGGGCAGCGGCACGGGCATCTCCGACGTCAACCGGCTCATCAAGCAGTTTGAGCAGATGCAGAAGATGATGAAGCAGTTCGGCCAGATGGGCAAGAACATGGGTAAAAGGGGCATCAAGCTGCCTTTTTAATAAAAAAAAATGAAAAGACAAAGGGAGGAAGTAGAGCAGAGTGGCGACAAGAATCAGATTAAGAAGAATGGGCGCGAAGAAAGCCCCGTTTTACCGCATCGTGGTGGCGGACTCCCGCTACCCCAGAGACGGGCGCTTCATCGAGGAGATCGGGTACTATGACCCAACGAAGCACCCGGTAGTTATCAGCATCAAGGAAGACAGAGCCAGATACTGGATAGGGACGGGAGCGCAGCCTTCCGATACCGTAAAGGCGCTGATGGTCAAGGCTGGCATACTGGAGAAGCAGCCGTATAAAGGCAAAGAGAAGCCCAAGGCGGAGCCGGCGGCGGCTGAGACAGCGGCAGAAGCTGCCGTAGAAGCGCCTGCGGAGGCGGCTGCGGAAGAAGCCGTTGCGGTGGCGGAAGAAGCGGCGGAAGCGGCTGAGGTCGCGGCGGAAGCACCCGCCGAAGAAGCGGCAGCCGAAGAAGCCGAGGCGGAAGCAGCGGCAGTGGAAGAAGCAGCTGCGGAAGCAGTGGAAGAGCCTGTGGCTGATGAGGCTGATGCGCAAGCGCCTGCCGCCGGGCCCGAGGAGTGATCGAAATGAAGGATTTGGTGGAATACTTGGCTAAAGCCTTGGCCGAGCATCCCGACGAAGTGCTGGTCACCCAGCGCGAAGACGAGGACGCCATCATCATCGAACTTAAAGTATTGCCGGAAGATATGGGCAAGGTGATCGGCAAGCAGGGCAGGATTGCCAAATCGATACGGACGCTGGTCAAAGCCTCCGCCGGTCAGGACGAACGGAAGAAAATCGCTGTGGATATCATGCCCCGGGAAGAAGAATGAAGTATATATCCATCGGCCAGGTCGTCAATACCCACGGCGTATCGGGCGAGGTGAAGGTAAAGGTATTCAGCGACACCATCCGAAGGTTTGAGGGGATAAGGCAGATACAGGCCGCTTTCGACGAGACCGGCGCGGGAGGCCGGGTACTGACCATATCCCGCCTTCGCTACCAGAAAGACATGGTTTTGCTGACATTCGAAGAAGCCGGAAACATGGCTGACGCGGAAAAGCTGAAGAATATCTATCTCCAGACACGGGAGAAAGACTTACCCGCCCTGCCGGAAGGCAGGTACTACATCTACCAGCTGGAAGGGCTATCCGTGTGGGAGAAGGGCGTCTGCTATGGCAGGCTGACAGAGGTCTTGCAGCCCGGGGGCAACGACGTCTACACGGTGAGCGACGGGAGCCGGGAGATACTGATTCCGGCATTGAAGACAGTCATCAAGTCGGTGGATCTGGAGCAGGGCCGCATGGAGGTGGAGCTTCCCGCAGGGTTGCTGGAGATATACGAATGAATATTACGGTATTCACCATATTTCCGGAGATGTTCGCGGGCCCCCTGAACGCCAGTATCCTCAGGCGGGCGCAGGATCAGGGGCTGCTCGGCGTGGAGATCGTCAATTTTCGTGATCACGCCGTATCGAAGCATAGAAATGTGGACGACGAGCCCTTTGGGGGGGGCGCGGGCATGCTGCTTAAACCGGAGCCCATATTCGCGGCTTTTGAAGCCATAGCCGGCCCGAAGGAAGACTACAAGGGCAAGGTTATCCTGATGAGCCCCCAGGGCGTCCCCTTCACCCAGGAGATCGCGGCGGGGTTAGCTGCCCAGCAGGACCTGGCTATCATCTGCGGGCATTATGAAGGCTTCGACGAGCGCATCAGGCGTCTGGCAGACGTGGAGCTGTCCATCGGAGACTATGTGCTGACGGGAGGCGAGCTGCCGGCTATGGTCGTGATCGACAGCGTGAGCCGGCTCATCCCCGGGGTGCTGGGGGAAGAGGAATCCCATCGATCCGATTCCTTTTCCGAAGGGCTCCTGGAGCACCCCCACTACACGCGGCCCAGGGAGTTTCGGGGCATGACCACGCCGGATGTGTTGATTTCCGGCAACCACGAAGAGATACGCCGCTGGCGCCGCAAAGAATCCCTGCGCCGTACCTGGCTGAGGCGCCGGGCGCTGCTGGAGACCGCCAAGCTGACGCCGGAGGACAGGCAGCTCCTGGATGAGATCTACGGCGAAGAAGAAGGGGACGAACCCCGGTTTTCCCGATGATGAGGCAAACCGGGCGGGCGAAAAAACTTGTTTGCATTATTTAGCCACTTGTGATAACATGTTTTACGTTCGCTGCGTTACAGGTTATTTATGCTGTAACGACGGCAATACGGATGGTCCGCTGCTTTGACGGATGAGCAAGGCAAGAACATCTGCGGGGGAGGAGGACTAATCACAATGTCGATGGATTTATTGCGAAGCATTGAAGTTGAGCAAATGCGCCAGGACGTACCTGTGTTCCGGCCCGGCGATACCGTCAAGGTATATGTCAGGGTCGTTGAAGGCGCCAAGGAAAGGGTACAGGCCTTTGAAGGCGTCGTCATCAAGCGCCGTGGCAGCGGTATCAATGAAACCTTTACCGTGCGCCGGGTTTCTTATGGCGTAGGCGTGGAGCGATGCTTCCCGGTGCATATGCCCAGGATACAGAAGATCGAGGTCGTGCGCAGGGGTAAAGTGCGCCGCGCCAAGTTGTTCTACCTGCGGAAGCTTTCCGGCAGGGCGGCCAGAATCAAGGAGAGAAAGACCAGGTAGGCGAGTACATTTCGAAAAGGGCACAGGAAGCTGTTCATAAGGACAGCTTTTTCTGTTGTTTTTTGGGGAGATATGCTATAATATGTCATATAATGGAAGCGAGGCGATGGGGGATGCCGAATCAAGCCATCCAATGGTTCCCAGGGCATATGGCGAAAACCAGGAAGCTCATGGCGGAAAACCTTAAGCTTGTAGACGTGGTGCTGGAGATTCTGGACGCCCGCTTGCCTATGAGCAGTAGGAACCCATTGATCAATGATCTGGTGGGGGAGAAGCCCCGGGTGCTGGTGCTGGCTAAGGCCGACCTGGCGGAGGAAGCCCAGAGCAAAACATGGGCGGCTTACTTCCGTAAGCAGGGAATGGTCGCCCTGGCTTGCGACTTGAAAGGCCCAAACGCCAAAGGGGAGATGAAGGCGGTGATCGGGGGGATGCGGGAGCAAACGGCAGGGCTCATCGCCCGGCGGCAGGCCAGAGGCATATCCAGCCGAGTGATCCGGGCTATGGTGACCGGGATACCCAACTCGGGCAAATCCACGCTGATCAACCTGGTGGCAGGCAAAGCCAGGGCAGAGACAGGCGACAGGCCCGGCGTGACCAGGGGCAAGCAATGGATACGCCTTGAGCAGGACTTGGAGCTTTTGGATATGCCGGGGATACTGTGGCCGAACCTGGAGGATAGGGAGGGAGCGAGAAAGCTGGCGGTGACCGGCGCCATCGGCGAGAACGCCTACCATCCCCAGGAGCTGGCGCTGTGGCTTATCCGCTGGCTTCGGGAGCGCAGGCCCGGCAGGCTGAGCGGGCGCTACGGCGTGCCGGAGTCGGGCTCAGAGGGCGAGGTAGCCGAGATACTTGGCGCCTGGCAGGAGGAGCGGGACATGTCCGGCATGACCGGTTATACGGAGGCTATGGACGGCTATGCGTCGGCTGTGGCAAACGTGGCTGCTGCCGCGGATATGGCAGCTTCCCCGGCGGGCGAAGAGGGCTTCCCCGGCGGCGGAGAGGATCTGCTCTCCCTGGCGATACTGGAAGCGGTAGGCAGGCGGAGGGGCTTCCTGCGTAAAGGCGGCGTAGTGGAGAGAGACAAAACCGCCGTGATGCTCCTGGACGAGCTAAGGGGAGGGAGGCTTGGCCGGGTCACCCTGGACGAGCCTCCGGCGGAAGGGGCTGAGACCGCTGAAGCAGGATGAGAGGGCAAGGCTGACCACCCTCAATGAGATAGAAGACGCCCTGCGGGTCAGGGGGTATAAAGCCATAGCCGGCCTCGATGAAGCCGGGAGGGGGCCTCTGGCGGGCCCGGTGGTGGCGGCGGCGGTGATACTTCCGCCGGACACATTTCTGCAGGGCCTCAATGATTCCAAGAAGGTAAGCCCGGGTAAGCGCAGCCGACTGGAAGCGGAGATTAAGGAAAAGGCCATAGCCTGGGGCATAGGCGAAGCCGGGCATGAGGAGATAGACGAGCTGAATATCGTCGGCGCCACGAAGCTGGCTATGTCCAGAGCCCTGGACGCCCTGGCCGTCAAGCCCGACTATCTGCTTCTGGACGCCATAAACCTGCCCGCGGGCATACCCCAGGAAGCTATCATCAAAGGCGACGCGAAGGCGGCTTGCATCAGCGCCGCATCCATCCTTGCCAAGACCTGCCGGGACAGGCAGATGGAGGAATGGGATAGACTATACCCGGCTTACGGCTTCAAGCAGCATAAAGGCTATCCCACCGCCGCTCACAGGAAAGCGGTCATCGAGCTTGGCCCCTGCCCCATCCACCGCAGATCTTTCCTGGGCTTTGCCGATAAGGCGGCGACTGCCAAAGCGGACGGGCGCAAGATCATGGGCAGGCAGGCGGAGGACGCCGCAGCGGCTTGGCTCGCCGCCGGGGGCATGCGTATACTGGAAAGGAACTACCGCTGCCGGATAGGGGAAGTCGATATCATCGGGCAGATGGGCGGCGTCCTTGTGTTCGTGGAGGTCCGCAGCCGGAGCAGGGTTGACCGGGGACTCCCGGCGGAATCCGTGGACTACCGCAAGCGGCAAAAGCTGCGGCGGGTGGCGGCATGGTATCTGCAGGAAAGAGGCAGGGGGGACAGCCCCTGCCGGTTCGACGTACTAAGCCTTCTCTATGGCGAGAACCGGTCCGCCGCGCAAATCCAATGGATAAAGGACGCCTTCTAAGGTTAGCTGCGGTTCATGGGGGCAGGGGCTCAAAGCGTGGCTATTTGTAAGCGATGGATTGAACCGCTTCGTCTGCCAGATAAGCAATCGCAAACCTGGCAAATCCGTGGGTGCGACATGGACGTCGCGCCAGACGGAACGCGACACGACGTCGCGTTGGAGTCGCTAGGGTTTGCATCGAACGATTGCTATATCTGACCGAAGCTGTGAACCATCGCAGCAAATAGCCACGCTTTGAGCCCCTGCCCCCATGAACTGTAACTAAGGTTACGGTTAGAGTTCATGGGCTCCTGACCCGCCCCTTTGCTTTCGGCGGGATAAGCAGTTATAATGAGACGGTGAGATTTCCCGGAAGAGGCGTGAGTATGAGGCAAAAAAGGCGACGGAGGATTCGATTAGCGAAACCGCTCAGGTTCATCGCCTGCTGCGCTGTTTTTCTGACCCTCGCCGCGGGCCTCGCCGTATGGGTAAGCCCGAGGGGGTCCGCCGGGGGGGCCGAGCCGACTACCGCGGGCGGCAGCCGGGAAGCGGGCATGCCGGAAACCGGGCTATATGCCGGGCAGCAAAACGCCAATCAGGGGGGAGCGCAGGACGTGCCCGAAGCAGGGCAGCAAGCTTGGCTTGCCGCAGAGCCGCCGAAGGAGCCGGCGGAAGGCGGCTTAGCCGGTTCGCTCACCGGGCAGGCGGCAGGTGTGGAGCAGCCGGACATGGGCGTCAGGGAGGGGAGCGAAGAGGCGGAGGCGGAGGCGGAAGCGGCTGCCGGAGAGGAAGCAGACGCCGGAGAAGAAGCAGAGACCGTAGAGGCAGCGGAAGCGGCGCCCCAGGAAGTCCTTGTGTACCCCGTGCCCGCGACGCCGCCGGTGAATCAGAGCTACTTCCGGGACGCCTTATTTATCGGGGATTCCCGGGTGATGGGGCTCATGCTTTACTCGGGCCTGACGGAAGCCACCTTCTATACGGAAAAAGGGATCAACGTGACCAATCTGCTGACGAATCCCATCGTTATGCAGACCGGAGGGGAAAAGATCACGATACCGGAAGCGCTGAAAAAGAAAAGCTTCGGGAAAATCTACATCAAGATGGGGCTCAACGAGCTGGGTTGGAAAAGCGTAAGCCTCTTTGTGGGGATATACGGCAAGGTCATCGACGAGATACGGGAGCTCCAGCCGGACGCCGTCTTCTATGTGCAGTCCATCCTGCCGGTGACCCAAAAGAAATCCAGGCAGGACGATATCTTCACCAATGAGCGGATACTTGAGTTCAATGAAGCAATCAGGCGGATGGCCGGGGAAAAGGGCCTGCACTATCTGGACGTGCACGGCGGTTTAGCCGACGACAATGGCTGCCTGCCCGACGGCGCGGGGCTGGACGGCGTTCACTTGAATAAGGAGTACAGCGGCCTGTGGCTGGAATTCCTGAAGCGGCACACAGTAAGGGATTATGCCAAGGTCAAGCTGTGAACGGCATGGCGTTGATCGAAAATAAAAACAATACGGAGAGGCAAATATGAGACGGATATCTATCCTCATGTTGTGCTTGCTGCTGTGCGGAGGTTGCGGCGCGGGAAGCCCCGTCGCGGCGGTAGACGGAGGCGGCCGGCAGGATACCGCGTTCACGATGGACGTAGGCGCTTTCGGCGACAGGCTTTACCGGGAGCTGGAGTTCCGGGATCAGCTGGAGGAGCTTGAGCCTTCCGTCGTATACGCGCTCCTTGGCGTGGACGGCGGCGATGTAGCCGCCCAGAAGAATTATTTCAGCAGCGGGGCGACCGCGGAGGAAATCATTCTCTTCCAGGGGGTGGACGCCGAAGCCGCGGGTAAGCTGATGAAAGCCCTTGAGGCGCGCCTTGACTACCAGAAGGAAGTATACGCCTCTTATGCGCCGGAAGAGGTAAACTATCTGAAGAGGGCGATATTACTGGATAAAGGCGCGTATGTGGTCTTCTGCGTAGCGGCGGACGCCGACGCGGCAAGGGCCGTCATCGAAGAAGCGCTGAAGGATTAACAAGTGGGCGTAGCTCATCTTAGACATAATGGAGGGCGACTTTCATGGTGAAGAGAACGATAGCTGCCGCGTTAGCGGTTTTACTCAGCGTATGCCAGGTGTTGGCGGCGCCGGGCGTACCGGCGGCGTGGCCGGCTGGGGTCGCGCGGGCGGACGCAACGGATACGGCTCAGGTCGGCTTGTATATAAACGGGCAGCCTCTGCAATCCAGCGAACAAGCCCTGCTCACCCAGGGCAGGACGCTGGTCCCCATCCGGGTGCTGATGGAAGCCCTGGGCGCCCAGGTACAGTGGGAGCCTCAGGCGCGTACGGTGACCGTGACCAGGGAGCCGGGGTTGTCGGTGAAGCTGTGGATAGACAACAGGCTTGTCTGCTATCAGGAGCCGTCGGGGGTAAGCTATGACGTCTGCGACGTGCCCCCCGCCATCATCGGCGACCGGACCTATGTGCCGCTGAGGCTTGTGGCCGGCGCCCTTGGGCTTGGGGTGGAGTGGGACGATCAAAACAGGCGCGTCCTCATCGACACGGGGGGCGGCGGGCAGAGGAGCCGGTTCTTCGACATAAGCATCGAAGGCGTCCGGCCAGGCCAGGTAGTAGCCGACAGCTTGCCCCTTTCGCTGCGCTATGGCGGCGGCGTCCCCCCGGGGGCGGCACAGGTGCGATACTTGTACCTCGACCTGTCGACGGGAGAGGGGAAAATCATATCGCGCACTACGGATATCCAGGGCGCGGCGACGCTGACGCCTGATCTGGCCCTCAAGGGGCCGGGGATACTGGCCGCGGCGGTATACGATGCCCAAGGCGGCTTTCTTGCCGGGGCAGCGGTGGACGTTGACCTGCAGATCGTGCCGAGGGTCTCCCTCCGGGGCCTGACCCAGGGGCAGGTCATGACGGGGGATACGGAAATGAGCGCGGAGGTCAATTTCCTTGCCAGAGGGGTGGAGTATGAGTTTACCGTGCTGGAAAGCGGGGCGAGTACACGCTCCACCCAAGCCGGCCCCGGGGAGATATACACCCATAGCCCGCCGGCGGGGCAGAGGGGTGATATAGCCGTGCGCGCCATCGCTTACGACGCGGCGGGCAACGCGTACCCCGGCGCCCCGGTTACCATCAGGGCAGAGGTTCCCGCCGAGGACGACACGCCCAGGGTCAGCCTGCGTAGCTTCACCGGGGAGAACGTCGGCAAGGTGCCGGTGACCTTGTCCATCACCCGCAATTTTGACGCCGTGACGACCCAGTACTGGGCGAGAAACATTGCCAATGGGCAAACCGTGCTCCTGGAGGAGAAGCCCTGGGGGGACTATGTCTGGTTCCCCGGCCCGGAGATGGCGGGGGATTGGGAGATTTACGTAATGGTAACCGCTCCGGGAGGCAAGGTATACGCCAGCAATGCCAGGGCGGCTTCCGTCTCAGCGTCTCCAAGCCTGCTCCTGAGCGGCGTAGGCCCGGGGCAGGTGATAACCGGCGAAGTGAAGTTCCACTCCACGGCGAACGTGCCGCTACAGAGCGTAGAGTACATCGTCAGCAATCCTTTCAACGGCTCCCAGAGGACCTTGGGCGCCTCGGGGGATACGGCGGAGGATATAGCATGGAAGCCGGAGAAGGTGAACGAAGGGGAGAGGAACCTGTACGCCGTAGGGACGCTGGCGGACGGCAGGGAAATCACTTCGGAAGTGGTACCGGTGAAGGTATATCTGGGGCAATTCCACACAGCGCGGCCTGTGATCGAAAAAGACAAATTTATGGATTTCGTGATACCCATGGCCCTTGCGACGCAGAGGCTAAACGGCATGTCCGCCGCTTTGCAGGTAGCCCAGGCCATCCTGGAGACGGGCTGGGGGCAGAGCCTGCCCGTAGACAGGTACACCGGGTTATTTTCCAACAATCTATTTGGTATCAAAGGGACGGGCCCGGCGGGAAGCGTACTTTCCGGCACCCAGGAGGAGTACTATGGCACGCTATACCGTACGGACGCCCATTTCCGGGCTTACCATAACGTCCAGGAAAGCTGGGACGACCACAATGACTTGCTGCTGCGGATGGAACGGTACCAACCCTACCGCGACGTCATGTTTCACAGCACCGGCGGCGCTTTCGCGTTGAAGCGCTGCGGATATGCCACGGATAGCGCCTATCCGGATAAGCTGATGACCATTATCAGCCAATACGGCTTGGACAGGTTGGACCGGCAGAGGCTCTGACCCACACGGCGTAAAGCCTGAAACCTTATCAATTCGCGGTTCTTTTTCCGCAGTCCAGATCGCTAAAGGAGGGCGCCTATGTCTATCATTGCCGCTTTTGTCGTGCCTCATCCCCCCTTGATTTTGCCGGAAGTGGGCCGGGGGCAGGAGAAAGGCGTCCAGGCTACCGTAGACGGCTTTCGCCGGGCCGCGGAGTTGTTCGGCAGGGATAAGCCGGATACGGTAGTGCTGATTTCACCCCATTCGGTCATGTACGAGGATTACTTCCACATCTCGCCGGGGGCGGAAGCCTGGGGGGATATGTCCGCCTATGGCGCGGAGGGGCCCCGCACCCACGCCGTCTATGACCGGGAGTTTGCCTGGGCTCTTGAGAAGGAGGCCGGCAAGAGGAAGCTCCTCGCGGGCTTCCTGGGCCAGAAGGACAAGAACCTCGACCACGGCAGCGTGATCCCCCTGCGGTTCTTTCAGGAAGCCTATGACGGTTTTCGGCTGGTGCGCATCGGCTTGTCCGGTTACCCGGCTCTGGAGCATTACCGCCTGGGCCAGTGCATCGCCAAAGTGGCGGAGGACATGGGCAGGCGCACGGTAGTCGTAGCCAGCGGGGATCTGTCCCACAAGCTGAAAAGCGACGGGCCCTATGGCTTCGCCCCGGAAGGGCCGGAGTTTGACCGGCAGGTGATGGCGAACCTGGCGGCGGGGGATTTCCTCGCCTTGATGAACATGGACGCCAACCTGTGCGAAAGCGCGGCCGAATGCGGCTGGCGCTCCTTCGTGGTCATGGCCGGGACCTTTGACGGGCGCCGGGTGAAAGCTTCGCAGTTGTCTTATGAAGGGCCCTTCGGCGTGGGGTACGGGATATGCGCTTTCGAAGGGGGCGCCTCCGACGGGGAGCGGGAGTTCGCCAGGATATATCTGGATAAGGAATCCGAAACGATAACCGCGGCGAAGGCGGGGGAAGACGTCTATATCAGGGCTGCCAGATACTCCGTGGAAGAATATGTCAGGCATCATCGGATAGTCAAAAAACCGGAGGAGCTTCCGCAGGATATCCGCAAGGATCTGACGGAGCACCTGCTAAAGGGCAGGGCAGGCGCCTTCGTCTCCCTGAAGATAGCCGGCCAGCTCCGGGGCTGCATCGGTACCATCAGCCCCACGAAGCCTACCTTACTGGAAGAGATACTGCGTAATGCCGTCAGCGCCGCTGCTGAAGACCCGCGCTTTGGCCCGGTGGAAGAGAGGGAGCTCTCGCGTATCACGGTGAGCGTAGATATATTGGGGGCAGCGGAGCCTGTGGACTCCATCGACAAGCTGGACGTCCACCGCTATGGCGTCATCGTCGGCAATGGGCACAAAAGGGGGCTGCTGCTGCCCGACCTGGAAGGCGTAGACACCGCCGAGCAGCAGGTGGATATAGCCCGGCAGAAAGCCGGTATCAGGAAAGGCGAGCCCTATGAGCTGGAACGCTTCGAGGTCGTGCGTCATGAGGCGCTATGAGCGCGGCTGAGTGCGGCTTCTGCCCCCACCGCTGCAGGCTTGCCCCCGGGCAGACGGGCCGGTGCAGGGCGAGGAGCAATGTCGGCGGTTCGGTGGTGAGCGACAGTTACGGCTTTGTCACCGCCTTGGCCCTTGATCCCATTGAGAAGAAGCCCTTGTATCATTTCCATCCAGGGAGCCGTATCCTTTCGGCAGGCAGCTTCGGCTGCAACATGGATTGCCCTTTTTGCCAAAATAGCCATATCTCCATGGCCGGCGCGGATTCTGTACAGTCCGGGCGGAAGATGGCGCCGGAGGAGCTGGTGGAAGCCGCGCTATCGGCCCGGGCCCGGGGCAATATCGGGCTGGCCTACACCTACAACGAGCCCCTGGTGGGCTACGAATTTGTCAAGCATAGCGCCATTCTTGCGGCGGAAGCCGGGCTGCAAAACGTGCTGGTGACCAACGGCTACGTCTGCCGCGAGCCTCTGCTGGAGCTCCTGCCGTATATACACGGGATGAATATCGACTTGAAGGGCTTCCGGGAGGAGTACTACGCGAAGCTGGGCGGAGGCTTGGAGACGGTCAAGGAAACCATAACCCTGGCTTCGGCCGCATGCCATGTGGAGGTGACCACCCTTATCGTACCCGGGGAAAACGACGATGAAGGGGAAATCGGGGAGCTTGCGGCATGGCTGGCCGGGTTGAGCCCGGATATACCATATCATGTGAGCCGGTTCTTTCCCAGATGGAAAATGCAAGACCGCGAACCGACGCCTGTGAAGACGATTTACGAAATGGCAAATATCGCGCGGCGCCATCTGTGCTACGTTTATGAAGGGAACTGCTAAAATCCAAATTCGTATCTTTACATTTGCCCCTTGAGCATATAAAATCATGGATAGAGTAAAGAAAAACAGATTGAGGAGGAGAAACCAATGTCCAACATCGAATTCATGCATATCGGCATCACAGTCTCCGACATTGACAAGGCGGTCGCTTTCTACGAGAAGTACTTCGAATTCAAGGCCCAGCGGCGCATCACCTTTGATGAGAATTTCATCGCCGACGCGCCCAAGCTGTACCGCCAGCCGAAGGGTATCTATTCCGACATGTGCATGCTGCAGTCGGAGTACGGCGTGACCCTGGAGCTCTTCCAGTTTTCCAACGTGGAGAAATCCCCTCTCTATGAGTGGCAGAAGACGGGGTACCACCACATCGCATTCAAAGTGCCGAGCATCCCGAAGCTATACGAGCAGATGACGGCCGACGGGATAGAATTCTTCTTCGAACCCAAGAAGCGCGGCCCGGGCGGGGACGCCCATTGGATATTCTTCCAGGATCCCGACGGCAATATGATCGAGCTTTGGGACTGACCCTCAGTCATCGGAGCGCGGGGCGTAACGCGGGATGTCGCGGAGTACTGACTTATTGGGGTATGCGATGGGCGCATACCCCATTGTATATGGCAGGGTGTAAACCTTGATCAAACACAGGGGGTAAGCACAGGAATGACGAAATATGAATTGCTGTCCGGCAACGAAGCCATAGCCCGGGGGGTCTACGAAGCGGGGGTCAAGGTGGCGGCGGCTTATCCGGGCACGCCGAGCACGGAGATACTGGAGAATGTGGCACGCTACGACCGCATACTCTCTCAGTGGGCGCCCAATGAAAAGGTAGCCCTGGAGGTCGCCGCGGGGGCTTCCATCGCGGGGGCAAAGGCCTTCGCCGCTATGAAGCATGTAGGCCTCAACGTAGCCGCGGACCCGCTCATGACCTTCAGCTACACAGGCGTGAACGGCGGCATGGTGCTGGTATCCGCCGACGACCCGGCTATGCACAGCTCGCAAAATGAGCAGGACAACCGGTACTACGGGCTTATCGCCAAGCTGCCCGTCCTGGAGCCGGCGGACAGCGGGGAAGCGAAGGACTTCACGCTGAAGGCTTATGAGATCAGCGAGGTATTCGACACGCCGGTGATACTAAGGACGACCACAAGGGTCAACCATTCCAAGAGTTTCGTGGCTATAAACGAGCCGGCGGAAATCACAGTGAAGGACTATAAGAAGGACCCCGGGAAATATGTGATGACCCCCGCCAACGCCGTAGGGCGGCACAAAGCGGTGGAAGAAAGGCGGCTGGCCCTCACTGAGTACGCCGGGCAGACTGAGCTCAACCGCGTCGAGGCGGGTTCCGGCGACTTCGGCGATATCGGGTTCATCACAGCGGGGATAAGCTACCAGTATCTGAAAGAAATCATGCCGGACGCCTCATACCTGAAGCTTGGCCTGCTCTGGCCGCTGAATGAGAACATGATTTTGGATTTCGCCGCCGGGGTGAAGCAGGTGATCGTCGTGGAAGAGCTTGAGCCCGTGCTGGAAACACAGATCAGAGCAATGGGCGTGTCTTGCCGGGGCAAGGATATCATCCCCAGGCAGGGGGAGCTCAGCGAGGAGACCCTCCGGAGGGCGCTTGCCGGCGCGGGGCTGCCGGTATGGGTGACGCCGGAGCCCGCGTACGTTTCCGAACAGAAGCTCCCGGTGCGCCCGCCCATCCTGTGCCCGGGCTGCTCCCATAGAGGGATGTTTTATACGCTTAATGCCATGGAGCTATGCGTATCCGGGGATATCGGCTGCTATGCCCTGGGGTCGGCGGCGCCTTTCGAGAGCATCGACACCACCATATGCATGGGCGCTTCCGTGGGCGGCGCTTTTGGCATGGAGCTTGCCCGGGGGGATGGTTTCGCGGAGGGATGCGTCGCGGTCATCGGGGATTCCACGTTTTTTCATTCCGGCATAACCGGACTGATGGACATTGTATACAATAAGGGCCGCTCCACGGTCATCGTGCTGGACAACAGTACCACTGCCATGACGGGGCACCAGGACAACCCGGGCACGGGGAAGGATATCAAAGGCGAACCCGCGCCCCTCATCGACATAGAGATGCTGGGGGCCAGCCTGGGGATTCGCAGGGTCCGCACGGTAGACCCCTTCGATTTGAAGGCTTGCAGGGAAGCGCTGGAAGAGGAGCTGGCGGCCCCCGAGGTTTCCCTTATCGTCGCCCGCCGGGCTTGCGCCCTGTACAGCAAGCTCAGAGATCCGGCTTGCCGGGTGGAGGAGGGGGACTGCGTAGGCTGCAAGGCCTGCCTGAAGCTGGGGTGCCCCGCCTTATCCGTGTCGGATGGGAAGGCGAAGGTGGACGCGCTGATGTGCGTGGGCTGCGGCTTGTGTACGCAAGTGTGCCCCAAACACGCGATACGGAAGGCGGGTGGCTCCCATGAGTGACAATACCAATGTGATGATAGCCGGGGTGGGCGGCCAGGGCACCGTGCTGGCCAGTAAGATACTTGGCTTGGCGGCGATGAAAGCCGGCATGGATGTGAAGCAGTCGGAGATCCACGGGATGTCCCAAAGGGGGGGCAGCGTGGTGACCCATGTGCGCTTTGGCGATAAAGTCCATTCCCCTTTGGTAACGAAGGGCTCCGCCGACGTGATCATGGCCTTTGAGGAGCTGGAAGGCCTGCGGTATCTGCCCTACCTGAAGAAAACGGGGCTCATCATCATGAATAAGCAGCAAATGCTGCCTATGCCGGTCATCATGGGCGCCGCCCAGTACCCAGTAGCGCCGGTGGAGGAGATAGCGAACCTGGAGGCGAAAGAGATAGCTGTGGACGCTTCGGGCACAGGGCTTGCCCTGGGCGACGCCAGGACCGCAAACGTAGTCCTTCTGGGCGTACTGGCGGCGGCGCTGCCCTTTCCTGACGAGGTATGGCACGAGTCCCTCAGGGAGAGCCTTAAGCCCGGCTTGGTCGAGGTCAACATGAAGGCTTTCAGGGCGGGGCAGGAAGCCGCCATGGCAATGTGATTTTCCGCCGCGCCGCCCCCGGGGCCGGCGTGGATAAAACATGGAAAGGGTGACGAGATGAAGAGGATCATTTGTAGGGACGCCGGGGAAGTATCCGAGATAGCCGCGGCGATGATCGCGGAGCAGATATTCAGGAACCGGGAGAGCGTCATCGGCCTGGCTACGGGCTCCACCCCCGAAGGGCTGTATGGCAAGCTCAGGGAGATGTACGAAAACGGCGATTTGGATTTTTCCGGCGTTCGCACTTTCAATCTGGACGAATACTACCCCATCAGGAAGAGCAACGACCAGAGCTACGACTGCTTCATGCGGGACAAGCTCTTCTCCCATATCAATGTCAAGATGGAAAATATACATATACCAAACGGAGAATGCAGCGACCCGGCGGAGGAGTGCATTGCCTATGAGCAAATGATAGCGGAAGCCGGCGGCGTAGATATCCAAGTGCTGGGGATAGGGCTGAACGGGCACATCGGGTTCAACGAGCCGGAGCGGGAGCTGCGCATGGACACCCATCCCACGGAGCTCACCGCAAGCACCATCGAGGCGAACTCCCGATTCTTCAGCAGTATCGACGAAGTCCCGACGAAAGCCCTTACCATGGGCATGGGTACCATCATGCGGGCGCGCTCTATCATACTGCTGATCACCGGGGCGCACAAAGCCGCCATCGCGAAGAAGATCTTCTCCGGGGTGGTCACCACCGAGGTCCCCGCCAGCTTCCTGAATCTGCATCCCAATACTACCGTCCTGCTGGACGAAGCGGCCGCTTCAGAACTATGACGACGCAAGGATTATCCTGTCGAGTAAAAATCGGACCCTCGAAAGGGCCCGATTTTTGTCCATTTGCGGAGACGGCAGGATTCGAACCTGCGTAGTCAGGCGCCACTAACCTGAGCGCGACCTCTGCGCCACGATCTCCGTCAACCGATATCCATTATATCAGGGCGCTGCCCTTATGTCCACAACCCTTTGCGGAAAGAAGCCAAACACGATGATGAAATCAACGATACCAAACGGCAAATGGCTTGAGCCGGAAGCGGCTTTAAGCCTGATACGGCAAAGCATACCCGGCTACAGCCGCCTGGCTATGGCTGGGACCTTTGTCATCGGGCTGGCGACCCATATGTTTTTTCTCGTCAATAAGCTCCCTAACGGGGACGACTTGTCCGAGCTATACCACTACAATAGCATGATCACCAGCGGGCGTTGGCTGGACGTCCTTTCCAAAGGGCTGACCTCGTACTACAGCATACCCTGGGCGACGGGGCTGGTATGCCTGGCCCTCCTGGCTGTGTCATGCGCCCTTATCTGCAGCCTCCTGGGTTTACGCCGGAAGTCCACTGTGCTGGCGGCGGCGGCGATACTGACCGCCTTCCCTACCATGGCGTCCTATTTTTCCTACATGTACTATATGGACTTGTACATGCTGACCTTATTATTCAACGTATGGGCGGTCTGGCTGGCGAAGCGCAAGGCTTGGGAGCTGCTGCCCGGCGCGGCCTTGATCGCCATGGGGCTGGGGAACTACCAGGCTTATCTGGGGGTGACGGCGGTGTTATGCCTGCTCGTCCTTGCCCGGGAGTGCCTTGAGGAAAGCAGAACCCCTAAGCAGATACTCTACCTGGCAGCCCGCTTCCTGGCCATGGGCGCGGCGGGGCTCGCTCTGTACTTCCTCATTCTCCGTGGGGCTTTGTACATATTCTCCGCGGGTT
The DNA here is from genome assembly GCA_009782505.1 of Clostridiales bacterium. Lineage (GTDB taxonomy): Bacteria > Bacillota > Peptococcia > DRI-13 > UBA5745 > WRMS01. The sequence goes on along the minus strand of WRIW01000013.1, from coordinate 4,761 downwards.
TGTCTGACTACCAGGGCATAGCCGGCATGGGGGAGGCGGGGATGGACGCCGCGGCCCTGCTCTCCTACATACGGGCGTCTTATACCGACTTCTTTGGGTTTTTCTATCGGGACAGGTTTTTTACCAGCCCCCCGGCGGTAAAGTGCCTGTACAGCCTGCTTCTACTGCTTAGCCTTGCCTGGCTGGGGGTGGCGGTTCTGCAGAAGTCGGGCTGGCAACCCCAGGCGGCGGCAGGGAAGCGGGAACCCCGTACGGATCGCCCCAGCGGCGCCGTTAAACTTATCCTACTCGCCCTGTGGCTCGGGCTGCTCCCCGTGGCATACAATCTGATTTATATCATGGCGCCGGGGGCCTTCCTCCACAGCTTGATGCTGCCCCAGTATGCCCTATTCTGGCTCATGCCCCTTATGCTCTTTGAGCTCGCCTATCCGGAGAAGGCGGGTGGTGCGGGCAGGAAGACGACCGCCTTCCAGGGCGTAAGCCACTGGCTGCTCCTGGGGGCGGTAGCCGGATTGTTTTACTTCTTCTTCCTCACTGTGAATATCAGCTATCTGCACCTGCACCTGAAGTATGAGATCACTTACGCCACGGAGCTCCGGATACTGGACCGCATCGAGGCGATACCGGACTATAACCTTGATACCCCCGTCTGTGTGGTCGGCGCTTTCCCCAGCGAGAATATGTCCCTGTACCCTTACCATACCCAGGATCTGGTCAAGGGCCTGGTGGGGATCAACGGGAACCTGGTTCATCACTACTATAATTATAATGGCTTTTATAAGAATTATCTGGGCCGGCAGCTGAACCTGCTCAGGGAAGACGACCCACGGAAGCTGGATATACAAGCCTGGCCGGCTGTGGCGCGAATGCCCATCTGGCCGAAGGAGGGCTCGGTCAATATGATAGAGGGCGTCGTGATCGTCAAGATCAACGATCCGCCTTCGTGGTAAATGAACCGCATTCTTCGTAGTATACTCATGGAAAATCAACGATGGAGGAGCGCCCAATGCGCGTGATAGCCGGGAGCGCCCGGGGCAGGAAGCTGCGATGCCTCGACGACAAGCGCATACGCCCGACACAGGACAGGGTCAAAGAAGCGGTATTTAGCAGCCTGGCGGCGAGGCTCCCGGGGAGCACGGTGCTGGATCTATTTGCCGGGAGCGGCGCCCTGGGCATAGAAGCCCTCAGCAGGGGCGCGGGCGGGGCGGTGTTTGTAGAAATCGACCATTTGGCCTGCGATTTGATCAAGAGCAACCTTTCTTCCTGCGGCTGGCCCCTGTCCCCGGAGATACAGGTCGTGCACCGGGAAGCCGTGCGCTGGCTGAAGAAGCCCCCGGATCGGGCTTTCGATATCATTCTGGCTGACCCGCCGTACAACAAGGGCTTCGAGGAGTCCGTATTGAACGCGCTGTCCGCGGGCGGGCTCCTCGCGCCGGAGGGCGTGCTGGTTCTGGAGAGCGGCGCCCGCCAGGATCTGCCCGAAGGGGCAGGCGGACTGCATTTGTGGAAAAGCAAGGTTTACGGCGATACAAAAATCAGTTATTATGTGGTATAATGTTCGGTATAATATTTTACATTTCGAATTACAGTACGGAGCAGCCGGAAAGGGAAGGTGTAAAAGGAATGGATATTCTGGATCTCCTTGAAGATTTTGAATCGGTGATCGAAAACAGCGGGCGGATCCCCATGACGGGCAAAGTGGTGATTCAAGAGGAGGTTCTTTACAGCTATCTCGATAAGTTCCGCGCCTATCTGCCCCAGTCCATCCGGGACGCCGAGTATGTGATCCGGGAGAAGGATAGGATACTAAACGACGCCGTCCAGGAGGGGGAGGGCCTCATCGAGCAGGCCCGGGTCAAGTGCCAGCGCATCGTGGGCGAGAGCGAGATCGTCAAGCAGGCCATAGCCCAGGGCGAGATCATTATCAGCAACGCCAAGCAGGAGGCAAAGGGCCTGGTGTCCGGCGCTTATGGCTATTCGGAAGAAGTGATGTCCACCCTTCAGCGGGAGCTGGAGTCCAATCTGAAGTCCATCCGGAGCGGGCGGGACGCCATAAGGGTGCATCTGCCGCCCCCCAGCGTCACGGAGCTTCAGCACAACGAAGAGTTTGTGGAGGAGTAAGGGCGTTTTGCTCAATACAGCCCGATGTCTTTCAACTTACCATTTGGTAATTCCCGCAGTAATTTCAAAACCAATGGTCGATCATGACCACTAGATTTTGCGATTGTTAACTCGTCTTCGCTTAAGTCAACCAAAAAGCTGAATTCCTTGGAAATAGTGTTTGATAGTTCATCAAAAGCGGGTGCGGGAACGGCAAGAGCGCCAATATCAGATGTATCAAAATCTGCAACATTTCTTTTCCTCAGCCATTTTTCCGGGTCAAAAGAATGACGCTCATGGCTTTGCTTCCAGAAAGAGTTGCCACCGTGGACTCCATTAGCATCCACCCAAATTTTAAGTACGGTAAGTCTTTTTATGAGTTCTCTGTCCAACATGGAGGAAACGGCAGTTGTTGTCATGATCCAACTGAGGTCATACATATCTCTAGCCGTGGTTGTTCGGTTTAAGCGCGCTATTTTTTCAGCGATATTCTCTTCCAAACGCACAACTTGAAATGCTGGAAGCGGTGCTCCATATCGCTTATGTATTGGGAGGGGTATCCAATCCCGCATAACCGGAATAAGCCAAGGTGGAGGATTTATGTCAATCTTACTGGTCAGTTTATAGTCTGCACCCGAAAACGGATGCAAATAAACAACGGTCCATTTGCCCCGACGTTCTGTCATTTCATAGGAAAAAGGGGCAAGTTTCAGTCCGCTAACAGCATCAACAAGCTTAGAAATCACTTCGCCAGGATTATCGCGAATATCAGCAATCCCGAAATCCAAATCTGTTGAAAAACGTCCGGCACTTCCTGCATAAAATTTTCTTAAAGACGTCCCGCCTTTGAACACAAGCCTGTCAGCCAGACCGAGCTGGGATAAATGCCTCAGTAGCAAATCTTGAGCTACATCAATAATAGCCGCCCCTCGTCCTTGTGAACCAGCGCTCTGCGGCGTGTGTCTTGCAATATGCCCAGGTTGTATTTGACTTTGTATCATTTGTTTTTCCCTAATTCCTTTGGGTCAAATGGAAGGAGTGAGTCTGCAACCATAAATCGCTTGTCGTATCGAAATGAGCGCTTCCTGTCTCCAAACCATGCATTGCTTATAGGTTTTATGCCTTTTCGTAGTTCATCAGCAATATCGGGGCGAGTTCCCTGAATCAAATAACCGAGCCGTTGGGAAGCATATATGGGTCTATCCAAAAGTTCTTCTGATACTTTGTCATAAGAAAGTTCCGAACAAAAATTTGGCAGCCATTCCGCAACACTTGCCCAATAATGAACGGATGATGGTTTTACAGACATTTGTACAATAATGCTTTCACGTGCAAGGATTGGTACATTCGATATTAGTTGAGTCATCAACTTTGGTCGAAAAACAGACACGGCAACGTGTCCCTTGAGCGGGCGAGTGTGCTTATAATCCTCGACAGATACGTGAACCGTTGATGGCGCTCGATCCGAATCACCATAAACCCAAGCGGCAGTGTGTAATGTCAAGGCACATTTTACTGCTGGGTACTTAACGTGAAAAGCGCGAAAAGCAAGCAACGGATCATTCGTGGAATAAGTACCTGCGGCTTCAGCAGGAACAAACTCCCAGACCCCCTGTCTATCTGTTGAAATCAGCCAACCTTTTTCTTTTAATCTAGCTGCGATAACTTCAACCGAAGATGCAATGTGATACTTCCTTTTAAGGTTATACAGATGCTCGCTTGTCAACAATAATGGCCGTTCCAATTCAAGTTCCTGTAGAATACCTGCAATTGAGTTCGAAATGGTTCGTGTCATAATCTGCCTCCCTATATCAGGAATTTGAAAATAATCGTCTATTACGACATTATAATATCAACAAAAACTCCTGTTGTCAATGTCAAAATAGACGAAATAATATCGCTACTAGAAATTATATCGTATTTTATGACACAAAACCAATTATTTTTCGAGTAATAGTTATTTGAAAAAATATTGGACATTGCCACCTTGACGGCACGTCTTTGAGAATTCGTAGAGTAATTACATTGTTTTGTATTGACTGCAAATTAACAAAATGCTATATTAAACTTATACAATTAATTTGTTCACCAAGAATCAATCACAATAGTAAAAAAGGAGAGAGAAATGGCAAAAGTAGTCGAGCAATTTATTGAAATTGCAAAAAAAAGGAACCCCAGCGAGCCGGAGTTCATTCAAACCGTCGAGGAGGTGCTGGAATCAATAGCCCCCGTCCTTGAAAAACACCCCGAATACATCACTTCGGGCGTAGTTGAGAGGTTGATCGAACCCGAACGGCAGATCATTTTCAGGGTGCCTTGGGTGGATGACAACGGCGCCCCTCATGTAAACAGAGGTTTCCGCGTCCAGTTCAACAGCGCCATTGGCCCATACAAAGGCGGGACACGTTTTCAGCCCTCTGTGAACCTTGGCATTATCAAATTCCTTGCTTTTGAACAGATCTTCAAAAATGCCTTGACCCCGCTCCCAATCGGCGGCGGCAAGGGCGGCGCTGATTTTGACCCAAGGGGGAGGTCTGACAATGAAATCATGCGGTTCTGCCAGAGCTACATATCAGAACTATACAGGCACATCGGGCCTGACACCGACAGCCCCGCAGGGGACATGGGCGTAGGCGCAAGGGAAATCGGGTACATGTTCGG
>WRIW01000012.1 GCA_009782505.1 Clostridiales bacterium | reverse complement strand
GCTTGAGCCCGGCTGTATCAAACACGATCTTTCTGGTTAGGGAAAAGCCGTTGGAATGAAGTCCCGAAGATGGTATGCCAATCAATACGTCCCCGGCGGCTATCCGGCTGCCGTCGATGATATCCTCTTTATCCACTGCGCCCACGGCGAAGCCCGCCAGGTCATACTCCCCCGGCCGGTAGAAGCCCGGCATCTCCGCCGTCTCCCCGCCGACGAGGGCGCAGCCCGCCTGGCGGCAGCCTTCGGCGACGCCCGCGACCACAGCCACCGCCACCTCCGGCTCCAATATACCCGTCGCCAGGTAGTCTAGGAAGAATAAGGGCTCGGCGCCGGATACCAGGATGTCGTTCACGCACATCGCCACGCCGTCTATGCCTATGGTATCATGTATACCCGCCATATGGGCGATAGCCAGCTTGGTACCCACGCCATCCGTGCCGGAGACCAGCACCGGCTGCCGGTATTTCGCCGTGTTCAACTGAAAAAGGCCGCCAAAGCCGCCTAATCCGCCTAACTGCTCCGGTCGGCGCGTCTTTTCCACGAAAGGCTTGATCCGCTCCACCGTCTCGTTGCCCCGGTCTATACTGACGCCGGCGGAAGCGTAATCCATGCCGCCGACCTCGATTTTGCTGCCGCTTGTGCGGTCACCGCTTTCTTTTTGCCCCATGCTCGGCGCCTCCCGAAAACTTTCCTGCTTCTGCCAGCTCGCGGACTTTCTGATCCTTCTCTTCCACCTGAGCGGCTATCGCTTCCTTCTCCAGAGCAAGGCGACCGGCCAGATTACTGTCATGTACCGCCAGTATCTGTATCGCCAGTAAAGCGGCGTTTTTCGCCCCGTCGATGGCTACCGTAGCTACCGGCACGCCGGAAGGCATCTGTACCGTAGCGTACAGCGCGTCCAGGCCCTGTAGAGCCGACCCGCTGAGCGGTACGCCGATGACGGGCAAAGTAGTCTTTGACGCAAGCACCCCCGCCAGATGGGCGGCCGCCCCGGCGCCGGCGATGATGACCGAGTACCCTCTTTCCCTGGCCCTGGAGGATAGGTCCAGGGCTCTCTCGGGGGTCCGGTGAGCCGAGGCGACATAGACGTCGGCTTCCACCTGGAAAGCCGCCAGCGTTTGCGCGGCGGATTCCATTATGCTCCAATCAGAGTCGCTCCCCATGACGATCAATACTTTACCGGCCATCTGATCAGCTCCTCGTCTCTATTTAATCTTTACTTTACAAACCGCTTCAGGATGTCCATGAGCATACGCTTATCCGAAGCCTTGATGGCGTCCCTGTTCATCGCCTGCATGACGCGGCCCAGCATCTCCAGGTCTTCCGGGCTCGCCGCCCCTGCCGTCTCGGTAAAGATTTTGCCCAGATCCATATCGGCGACGGTGACGCTCCTGATGGAGTTCAGCACAGGGGCGTTGATGCTCCCGGCTTCTTTCACCGCCAGCAGTTCTTTTTCCAGTGCTTTGTACTCGGCCGACAGCTTGTCGTAGCGGGCTGCCGCTTCCGTCAGAAGACTCCTGAGCTCCGCGGCTTCTCCCGCCAGGGCGGCGTTTTGCTCCGCTATCTCCCCAGCCGGGCCGCCGGCTTCCGAAGCCCGGGCTGCCGCTGCCGCCAATGCCGCCTCGGCTTGCGCCTTCTGCGCTTCCATCTCGGCTCTCAGCATCTCCAGCTCCGCTTTTGACGCGTTCATGCCTTCTTCCAGCTCGCCCTGGCGCTGTATGGCTTTCCTGGCCGTATCTTCCGCCAGATTCATTTTTTTGCGGTAACCGTCCGTCTCCGCCCGAAGCAGATCCCCCTCTTCGAGAAAGGCGATGGTCTCTTCCTTGATCCGGCGGTTTTCTTCTTTCATTTTCTCATTTTGCTCTTTGAAGACGCGGTTTTCTTCCGCCAGCTCGCTGTTGATCTCACCGGCCGGCCGCCCCTGTATGAGCAAATAGTCGCATTTCTCCTCAAGCTCTTTATTCGTGGCTTCCAAAGCTTTATTCGCCGCTTCCAGGCGCTCGCAACGCCTGCCGGACGACTCCGATTCTTCCCGGAGCCTTTTATTCTCCGCCCGCAGGGAAGCGCCTTCCTCCTCGAGGATCTGGAGCCTGGCGAGCTGATTGCTGTCCGGCGCGCTTACGGCGGCTGCGGCGCTCTGGGCCTCGGCGCCGGTTTCCGCGGGCATACTGTCCAGGTACCCCGCTTCCGTTAGCAGAGCGCCTACGGGCACGCCCAGATGAGGGGCTAGTATCTTTAACACAGCGGGAGATGGCTTTTTGCGGATACCGGCTTCAAGCCTGGAAATCTCGGCATTGCTGACCTGCCCGTTTGTCAGGCCGCTTAATTCTTTTTGGGAAATGCCTTTGGCTTGCCGTAAATCCTTGAGATATTCTCCGAATGTCATGACGATATCCCCCCCTCGTTTGGTCATGTTCAATTATATATGACTATAACCAATCGGTAAATAGCCTTGGCGTCATTCTTCGCAAAAAACTTCGATCGGCAAATCCGGCGTCGGTTCGGCGCACAGGCATATGCTGTAGTTGTCCGGCACACAATGGGGATGGCTCTCCCGGGGCCAGATCAACGCCACAGGGGAGCTGTCTCCCCGGGTGATTTCGCAAGCCAGCCCGCCGCCTTCGACGACGCTGAATTTATCCAGCCCCCCAGCCAGGCCGGCGCCGGTGTACTTGACATAGCTTTCCTTTGCCGCCCAGACTTGGAAAAACGATTTGAAGCCGCCCTTTTCCAGCCAGGCATATTCCGCAGGATGAAAAAACCGTCGGGCGACAGCTTCCCGCCGACACTCGCGGTGTATCTGCAGATCCAACCCCACGGGCCGCGTATGGAAGGCGCAGGCGCAGTAGACGCCGCTATGGGAAAGGGAGAAATGGACGTCCGCCCATCGAAACCGGGCTTCGCCATAGCCTCCGCCGCTCTCGGCGGCGAAGCGCGGCTTTCCCCTTTCGTCCCGGACGATGACCGGCTCAGGCATGAGAAGCAGGCCTTGCGCGGATATCATCCCGGCGGCGGCGGCATAGTCCCGGGCGAGGGACGGCACAGTAGCCCCCCCGCCTTCTTCCTCTTTCTTCCATATATAAATGATCAAAATACCTCCGTTGATGCATGCCCGAGTTGACTAAGGAAGCGGCCGAAGCCAAAAGCGAAAAAGACGCGTCAGTGGTGGAATAGGCGGGTTTTTGTGAATACCATCGCAACCCCGCAGCTGTCGCAGGCTTCGATGACCTCTTTGTCCCGGATGGAGCCCCCCGGCTGGGCGATATATCGGACGCCGCTTGCATAAGCCCGGCGGATATTATCCTCAAAGGGGAAGAAGGCGTCGGAGCCCAGAGCCACATTTTTCAGCCCTGCCAGCCAAGCCTCCCGGGCGTCCGCGTCCAGCTCCACCGGCCTCTCCGTGAAGTACAGCTTCCAGCGGTCTCCGGCAAACAATTCCTTCACATCCCCCGAGACATAGACGTCGGTGACGTTGTCCCGGTCCGGGCGCCCCAACCCCGGCTTGAAGGGCAGCGCCAGTACCTGGGGATGCTGCCGCAGATACCAGCGATCCGCCTTGTCTCCCGCAAGCCGGGTGCAGTGGATCCTCGACTGTTGGCCGGCGCCGATGCCGATGGCCTGGCCGTCCTTCACATAGCAGACGGAGTTGGACTGCGTATACTTCAGCGTGATCAGGGCGATGAGCAGGTCGCGCCGGCTGCTTTCGGGAATCGTTTTGTTTGCGGTGGGGATATCGGCGAATAATCCCGTATCCAGCTTGACGTCGTTGCGTCCCTGCTCAAACTCCACGCCAAACACCGTCTTGCGCTCCAGATCCTGCGGCCTGTACGCCGGGTCGACTTCGATGACCGTATATCCGCCTTTGCGCTTCCCCTTGAGGATGGTCAGGGCTTCTTCATCATATCCGGGGGCGATGATACCGTCGGACACCTCCCGGGCGATGAGGGCCGCGGTCTCTTTATCGCAAACGTCGGACAAGGATATAAAGTCGCCGAAAGACGACATCCTGTCCGCCCCCCTGGCCCTGGCGTAAGCGCTCGCAAGAGGCGTAAGGACATAGCCTTCCACATGATAGATCCGGCGGAGGGTATCGTCCAGGGGCAATCCGACGGATGCACCGGCGGGGCTGACATGCTTGAAGGACGCGGCGGCGGGAAGGCCGGAAGCCTCTTTCAGCTCCGTGACCAGTTGCCAGCCATTGAAGGCGTCAAGCAAGTTGATATATCCGGGCCTGCCGTTGAGCACGCTTATGGGCAGCGCCCCCGCCTCCCTGTATATCCGCGCGGGTTTCTGGTGTGGGTTGCAGCCGTACTTCAGTTCCATCTCATTCATGATAGGCGCCTCCTTTTATCTGTTCTTCATCTCAAACACATATTCGATGGGTATGCAGTAAGACGCCCCGCCGCCGCCTTTCTCCGTCAGGCAGTTTACCCCGATGAGCGCCCCGTTCCCCTTCACCAGGGGGCCGCCGTTGTTCTCCGGCGTTATGGCGACTGTGACCTTATAGACGTTTATCCCCCCCGGCGAGCCGTCCCCCGGCGCCTTGGCGGCTATGCTCCCTTCGGTAAGGGGCAGGTCTGACAGCAGCGGGCTGCCCGCCGCGTAAACTTTGTCGCCTTCGGCAAGGCCTGAGAAGTCATCGAAGTAGCGAAATACGGGGAATACCTCGCCGGGCGCCCTCCTTACCCGGAGCTTTGCCAGATTGTATACGTTGTCGATCAAGATCGGCTCGGCATGGTACTCGGCCCCGCCGCCGGTCTTGACGGTGATCCACGCCGCATCCCGGACAAGGTCGGCGGTGGTGATCATTTGGCCGTCCCTGCTGTAGAAAAAACCGCTGCCGCCGCCCTTATCCGTGGTTACTTCCAGGAGCAGCGGCAAAGTCAGCGCCTCGACCTCCCTCTTCGCCTCCGTCCGGACCGTGGTTATCCTCGCCGTCCTGGCGGCGTCGTCCCAGGCGACCAGGCAGCCCATGGCTTCAGACACGAACCGCAGGGGCACATAAGTCCTGCCGGCGATGATCATGGCGGGCACATCCAGCTGATATACCGTGCCGTCGATAAGGTTCGCCCTGGATGAGCCGATGACCAGGTCAAAGCCCCTGGCGCCCCGGAAGCCGATGATCTGATTGTCATCCGGATACCAGTGGATCGTACCGTCCAGGTACTCGACCACGGCGCGAAGGGGGATCATTACCCTTCCGTTTTCGATGAGGGGCTTATCGGCGCCCTCCATGAGTACGCCGTCCACCTGTATGTAGACGCCGTCTCCGGCAGGGGCAACATCAGCCGCCAGTAGTCCGCCGCCTGGAAGGGCGCGGGCGGCCGCGTATATGCACAGGAGGGCGGAAACGACAAAAACCCGGACATAAGCTTTCCGGGCAGTGTTCGTAAAGGTTGTCGATTTTATCCACATAGAGTTCTCCGTAAGCGACTAACCCATGAAAAGATGGGCCCAGTTCATCTCCCCTGACGAATTCAGCCGGACGACTACGCCCTGGCCCGTATAGCGCGGATCCATGATGATCGCCCGGTGGCTCGGGGAGTTCATCCAGGCTTCTACCACGCTTTCCGGCGTCCTGTAGTTCCCCGCGATGTTTTCCGCCCTGATCTTATTGGCGATATCCAGGTCTTTAAATACCGTCGGCCCCAGCCTGCCGTCGGGGCGCTGGTGAGATATTCCTTTTTCCAGTTCCACCGCGCGTATAGCCGCAGCCTGGTTCAGCGCCTTGACTTCTACAAGGGGCGCCAGGTCTTCCCTGGCCCGCTCGCGGTTGACCAGCTCCATGACCTTCTCCGCGTACTGCCGCATGACACCGGACTTTTCGTCGGCAGGGAACGCGCCCAGAGGCGTGCTCTGATCGGCGATCTCCGTCGTTGCCCCGTCATATCCCCGCTCTTTCTCATCGTTGTAGGCGATGAGGAAATTGTGCAGTTTATATAAGGTGACGATTCCCTGCTCCACAGAATACTCCGTCTTGGGGGAAAATAAAAAGCTTCCCGTCCCGCTCATCACGCCCGCGGCTTTCGCCCGCCCCACGCTTTCCAGCGCCCAGGGGGATATCTCGTCTATGTCGGCGTAATCCGCCGGTTTGTAAGGGAAAGGCAGCCCTACGACGTCCGCCAGGCGGACAAGCATGACCGCCGCCTGCTCCCGCGTCATGGTCGCGTCCGGGGAAAATAATCCGCCCCCCGTACCGGCTACGATGCCCAGCGCCGCCGCCTTTTCTACATTGACGTCCGAAGTGTCGGCAAAACCCGTCCGTCCGCTCACCGGCGCTCCCGTGGCGCTTTCATACATCCTCACGATGAGGGCGCAGAACTCGGCGCGGGTCACGGCCCTTGTGAAATCCTCCTGGAGCCGTACCGGCACAAGCTTGGCTTCTATCGCCGCGTACACCTGTTCCTCCGCCCAGGGCGAGGGCGCCTCCGCCGCAAGGGCGGCCGGGGTATGTGCCGTGAGAAGCAATACGCAAACCAGCGTCAGAAGTCCAAGCTTTTTCCCTTGTCCCGTCGAAAGTACTGCTTTCTTTTCCCTCATCGTCAACGGCGTCCTCCGGTTGAAATGAAATCAATAACGGGTTTATGCTACGATATAAATGTATCCATTATGTATCCAAGGCGATTTGCGCCGCGCCCAGGGCGCCGCCATACTCCCCGTGGTCGGGTATCACGAAGCTTATCCCGGAGCGGGCTTCCAGCGCCCTTACGAAGGCTTTATTTTTCGCCAACCCCCCGAGCAACACGACTTTATCCGTAGCCGGTACGGTGACGTCGTTCAGGACGGTGCAGACCCGTACGGCCGCCGCGTCGGTAAGGGCGGCGGCGATCTCCCTGACGGGCACGTTTCGGTTCAGCAGGCTCAGCATATCCAGCTCCGCGAAGACGATGCAGCCGTCGTTCACTGTGGCGCCTCCCGCCGCTACCGGGGGAAGGGCACTCATCTCCTCCAGGCTCAGCTCCAGGCGGCGGGCCATGTTCTGCAGGAAGCCGCCGACGCCGGCGGCGCATTTCTCATTTAAGACAGCCTCATTGATTTTGCCCCCGCCATCTAAAGTCAATACAAGGGTCTCGTCGCAGCCGGCGTCCATGACGCAGGTCGCAGCCGGGCACAGGCGCTTCGCCGCTTTCGCCGCGGCTACGGCTTCCGTCACCTGCTTATCCGCGAAGCTCAGGTCAAACTTGCCCTTGCCGGTGGCGACGGTCTTGCCGATATCCCCGGCGCTCAGGCCGGCTTCCTTGAGGGCGCCTTCAAGGGCGGCTCTCGCCGCGGACTCCCGCCTGGCGCCGCCGGATAAGCCTATCCCCCGCCCGGCGGCTTCGCCGTCCCGCAGTAAAACCGCCTTCACGTACTCCATACCCATGTCGATACCGGCTGTAATCATTGTTAATCCCCCTGCTTCTCCAGCCCCTGGGTCTCCATCCATGTGTCCAATTGCTCCAGGAAGCGTTTCTCGTCCAGATCCGTCCGGTCTCCCGGCTGACTGCCTTCGTAGAACATCACGTTGTATCCCGCCCGCCTCAGACGCATGGCCTGCTCCTTCCGGGTCAGGGTGCAGCCGACGCCGCAGCGCCAACCCGCCAGCAGCGCCCCATCCGCCTGGAAGATATCGGCAAACTCCACGATGGCATTGTGGCGGATGTATTCGTCCATCTTATGGTGATGAGGGTAGCGCACATCCGGGGTCAGGCAGACCCTGACGCCGTCTTCCCTTGTCTCTAGAGGCGTATCTTTCGGGTAGTATAACATCTCCCTGCGGTCTATGCTCCCGTCGGGCCTGCGTTCGAGGCAGCCGGCGGTCACCCGGTGGGCGTACTGCGAACCCAGGCACACGGCCCCGTAGCTCTCCATATATCGGTAGTATTTCAGGAAATGCCAGGACGGCGGATGGGCCTCGATCCACCGGAAGCGCTCGTTGCCTACGGCGGCGATCTGGTTTTGCGCCCGCCACTCCACTTCATCCCGCACAAGCTTCCAGAAATCAACGGTCTCCTGGGGATCGATTTTGGTCAGGCTGCCCAGCGTATACACCGAGTAGTAATCTTTGATCGACAAGGGCGTCGGCTTTGTCTGCGCCATGAGCGTGGAGATATCCCTGGAGTACAAATCCACCAGGGAGTAGGCGGTGAGCAGCTCCTGGAATTTCTCGTCGTCAAACTTCTGCCCGAAGAGCCGCTCGATATCGTTGATCTGCCTGAGCATGCTATACGCCCGGTGCTCGATCATAGCCTCTTCCCTGCCGGCGTCCCTGGGCCCCAGGTATACGCACTGATCCATCATCCACTGGGGGACAGGCTCAAAGTCTCTGACTTGCTGGCCACGCTTATTATGCTGGTCGCACAGGCAGGGGATGGGCACGACGAATTTCCGATAGGGAAACGGGCTGCCGTCCGCCTGGTACCCCAGGAACTGCGAACCCCAGCAGGTATTCTGATATCCGCATATCTCCCGGCCCCAGCCGCGTATCTCGCTGGCCAGGCGGCACTTCCTCGCGAAAGGCGAACTCTGGCTGGCGATCATCGAGCCGGCGGGGTTGTCCTCCACCAGGCCGATGGCGGGAAACGCCCTTGACCAGTCGGCGATGGCTAATATATTGCCTTGCCCTACTACCGTCTCTGTGCTTTCTATGGATTGCTGCCAGCCTGCCCGCAGCTCCTTGGCTTTCGCCCAGAACTCCAGGGGCCTGGTCTCATAGATTTGCCCTTTTTCCGCCATACGATGCTCCTCCCGCGTCCCTTATATCGTCATGGGCGTATGCCAGCCCGCCAGCCGGGTCAGCCCCGGCCGGATCATACTGAAAAACGAGTTCAGCCGCAGCCGCGTTTCTTCACGGGGCAGCGTCAGATCCCGTTCAAAGTAATGGAAGGGTATACCCCGCTCCCGCAGCAGCTTCCATATCGCATAGTTGTCCAAGCCGTGGGGATGGCAATATATCTGCTTGGCGATAAGGGCCCCGTCTACGGCGAAATCCTCAGCCAGCTCAAATATACGCTGAGGCCGCCGGCGCCAGTTATTGTCCTTCAGCGCGCTGTGGGGCCGGCCCAGATAGCGCAGCGCCAGGGCCATATCCTTGTCTTTAAGCGCGACGGTTTCATTCCAGCAGTAAGACGCGCCGTTGTCCAAATCGTCCACGACGATATTTGCCCCCAGGGACTCTACCAGCTCTTCCAGGTCGACGCTCCAGGTCTCGCTCCCGAGGAGCATGAGCCGTATCCGGTCGTCGTAAGGCTCGCGTTCCTCCAGCTCCCGGAGGTATTCCTCCAGCCATACATTCATCTCCGCCTTATCCATGAGCTGGCTCGCCAGCATCACAGTCATGGCTTCGGAGCCCAGGATCACGGAGCGGTACATACGCCTCAGCTCGTACATCTTCCTGAGAAGGCGGCGGTTTGTATTGTATACATCGATGGCGTTGTCCAACGCGTCGTCGGCGATGGCCCGGCCGCTCCATTCCTCAAGCTTCGCCCGGAAGACCTTCAGCTCCGATACGAGCAGATCCTTTGATGTGGGCGCGTCCGTGTGGTCGGGGAAAAACAAATAGTGGGTGAGCAGATCCGGTTTATTGTTCATCGCTACCTCGAAGGCGTTATACATCCATTGGCAGCCTTCGGTGATCACCAGGGCGTCCAGATAGTCATAGCGTCCCAGGAGAAGCTGGTTGGTCAGGGACTTTACGGGATAACAGGAAGAATATATCCACTTAGCCGATATCATGTCCGGCTCCCGCTCCGCCATCATCCTCACCGGCAGCATACCCGCGGCGTAAGCCAGCTCTTCGGGGAGATAGGTATCGAAATACCCCAGGATCCGGCCTCCGACGCGCTTCTTCCATTCCCGGGCGTACTCCTGATGATTGTCCAGTATCTGCTTGAATCGATTCATCCTTCCTATCCTCCAAAAGCCGCGCCCAGGCGGGCCTGATTCCTCAGCCTAGGCTGAGGGGTTCGACTCCCCTCAGCCTATATCAGCAGAGCCGCGCCCAGGGCGCCCGCAAGCTGCGGGTCGTACCTGCCGGCCAGCGCTGTCACGCCCAGCTCGCGTTCGATCCTTTTGGTCACTCCCGGATTTTTCGCCAAGCCGCCGGTGAAGCCAAGCTCTTTACACACCTTGACGTCGCCCACATCCGGCGGTTGCAGCCTGCCGATCACGCCCAGCACGCGCCAGGCGATGCTAAACATATGAGAAGCGTAGACTTCATTGTCCGTCATCTTGTCGGACCTGTACTCCGGGCGCCCGAAAAGCCCCATGGTCTCCGTATCGGCGAAGGCGTAGCAGGTGGTGCTCACCGGCTCGGGGTCTTCGCTCACGCTAAGGGACAGCTCGCCTATCTCTTCGATGGGTACCTGAAGCAGCCCGCAGAGGTATTCCACATTCCTGCCCATGCCCGTGGCGCATTTATCGTTCATCATGAAGTCCCGCACCCGATCCCAGTCGTAGAGCAGTATGGCTTTGGTCGTCTGCCCGCCCAGATCCACCACCGTACGCACCTCCCGCCCATATATATGCCTGGCGCCTTTGGCATGGCAGAGTACTTCGTCCAGTATCTGCCCGGCAAATGTGATGTGGTCGCTTCCCCAGCCGGTACCGGCTACAGCGCCTATATCCGCCATCCTCATACCCGTATCGTCGATGGCTTTCTCGACGACGGCCCCGGCCGCCTTACGGAAATCCGCCCCCGTATGGATGCTGGCATATGCGTATACCTCGCCGTCGCACAATACTACGGCCTGGGAGCTTGTGGTACCCACGTCTACGCCCGCGGTGATCCTATCGGCCCTCCGCCAGTCGGCGTCCTGCGAGGCCCAGGCGGATCCGGGCCATCTCCAGTATTCCTTCGTCATCCCTTTACCTGCTTCCTGCTTCCGCGTACGGCTCTGCGAAATAACTCCATACCGAATTGTACCGCAAAAAGCCGGCTCCGTCAAACGAAGGGTACAGTTCAGGGTAGCGGGACCCAGGGCGCGCCTACTTGCCGCGACGGTTCACAGCTCCGGCCAGATATAGAAATCGTTCGACGCAACTCCTACCGACTCCAACGCGACGTCCGTGTCGCGATTCCGTCTGGCGTGACATCGTGTCACGCCTACGGATTTGCCAGGTTTGCGATTTCTTATCCGGCAGACGAAGCCGTTCAATCCGTCGCGGCAAGTAGGCGCGCCCTGGGTCCCGCTACCCTGAACTGTACCCTTTACTGACTACTACAGCTTCACAATTCGGCTTTTTTGCTATAGAATAGGATTAGCCTTTCGCGGCAGACTTATGCTGACGCATCAGCAATGCTTACAGGATCGGACAGAATATACGAATGAAGAGATTTCTTATCACCCGGCTCGCGCAGCTGTTCATCGTCTTTCTCGGGGTTTCCTTTTTTACTTACGCTCTCACTATCGCCGTCCCCTACAGCGCTGTGGGGAGGGGTGGCGAAGGGACGTCTTTCCTGCTCAACTACTTGACCTGGCTGCGCCGTATTTTCGTCGGTAGCGACCAGGTCATCATGGGTTACCGACGCTCGGCCTTTGTAGGATTCGGCCAGTTTATACCGAGCACAGTCAAGCACGCCTGCATTTCTCTCCTAGTGGTGGTGTTCTTTTCCCTGCTTCTGGGAGTACTCACCGCGGTGAAAAAGGACAGCCCCTTCGACTACGTAGTGCGCTTTTTTTCCTTTATCGGGACCGCCGTCCCCAACTTTGTGTTGGGCGTATATCTTATCCTGTTTTTCAGCCTGCGGCTGAAGCTACTCCCTATCATTAGCGGCGACGATCCAAGAGGGATGGTTCTGCCGGTGATCGCCCTTTCGACGCCGCTGATATCGCGGTATGTCAGGCAAGTTCGGGGCGCCGTGCTGGAAGAGCTTAATCAGGACTATGTCACGGGCGCCGCCGCCCGTGGAATCGGTATGCCGCGCATCATCCGGCTTCATATCCTGCCAAATGCCATGGCCTCCATCCTTTCTTCCCTGGGCGTCATCATCGGGCAGCTCCTCAGCGGCATCGCCATCATCGAGATGATGTTCGTCTGGAGGGGGATCGGTTCCCTTACGGTGCAATCCATCCGCGTCCGGGATTACACTGTGATCCAGGCATACGTGATATGGATGGCGATATTCTATATTGTCGCCAGATTTATCATCGACGTCCTGATCTATTTCTTCGATCCTCAGCTTCATCGGAAAGGAGCGGCATAATTCCTATGCTCAAGCGGCTTCGCCTATACGTCCTTATAGCCCTGGCGGCAATGATTCTCCTCGTCGCCGTCTTCGGCCCGCTGTTGGCCCCTGACGACCCCTTTCGGATCGATTTGAGAAACACTGTCCGGCCTCCCGGAAGCGGGCATTGGCTTGGCACCGACACTCTGGGCAGGGATTTATTTTCCCGCCTCCTCTACGGGGCGCGAAACTCCTTTGCCCTGACCCTGGCGATGGTGCTCATCGTCACTATCGTCGGCGCGGCCATCGGCTTAGCTGCCGGGTACATAGGCGGCTTCGCGGATGCATTAGCGATGCAGGCTGCCGATATCCTGCTGGCTTTCCCCACGATGGTATTCGCTATCGCCGTGGCGGGGATCATGGGGCCAAGCATCTATCATACCATCATCGCCTTGGGCGCCGTCTCCTGGGCGAAGTATGCCCGTCTCACCAGCGGGCTCGTCAAAGATATACGCCGCAGCAATTATTTGATACAAGCCAGGTTTGGTGGGGCGCGCTTGCCCCGCATCGTCATCAAATACATCCTGCCCAACGCCCTCCCCCATATTGTGATCATGACGACGCTGGACATAGGCGAAATGATGATCACCATCTCTACCTTATCCTTTCTGGGCCTTGTGACACCGCCGCCGGCCCCGGAGTGGGGCAACATGATCGCCGCGAGCAGAAATGGCATGCTCCTTTATCCCCATATGCTGATCTATACCAGTATGGTTCTGATCATCACCGTTGTCGTCTTCAATCTCTTGGGGGACAGCTTGCGGGACTTCCTTGATCCGAAGCTTAGTCACGCCCATGCCCCAAGGAAGCGCAGCCGGAGAAACACAGCTAAAGGAACCGGTACCACATGACTACGAAGCCTTTTTTGGAAATCGACAACCTGACGGTTAGTTACCCTCACGGCGAGCCGGCGGTAGATCACGCGGGTTTTACCATGGCGAAAAGCGAGATCGTGGTCGTCGCGGGGGAAAGCGGGAGCGGCAAGTCCACTTTGATCCGCGCCGTCATCGGCTTACTGCCCGGAGGCGGCAGGATCACGGAAGGGCGCATCCTGTGCCAGGGTCTCGACCTGACGCGTTTACCGCCCCGCCAGCTCCGCGCCCTGCGTGGCCGAACGATCGCTTTGGCTTTTCAGGACGCCCGTTCGAGCCTTGACCCCAAGCGCAAGATCGGGAGCCAGTTCACGGAGAGCCTCCGCAGCCACCGGCTCCTCTCCGCGGCTGAAGCCCGGCGTATGGCCTTGCGGGTACTGGCGGACATGCATCTCCCCGACCCGGGGCGGATCATGAATTCCTATACCTTTGAGCTATCCGGAGGAATGTGCCAGCGTATCGCCCTGGCTATGGCGATCTCCGAGTACGCCAAGCCGGATATCTTGCTGGCCGACGAGCCGACCAGCACCTTGGATGTGATGCTGCAAGCCCAGGTCATCCGTCAGATGCTTTCCTACCGGGAGCGTTTCGGCACAAGCATCATTCTGGTAACGCACAACTTCGGCGTCGCCGCGTATATGGCGGACACCATAGTCGTTATGCGCAAGGGGCGCATCGTCGAATCCGGTTCCCGCGACCAGGTGATCCTTGACCCGCAGCACGACTATACGAAAAGTTTACTGGCTGCCGTACCTACGATGAAAGCAGCGGGCTCCGCGTGAGGCCCGCGCAAAGAAAGCAGCCGGACATGGAGGTCAATCCCATTGCCTACAGCCCACCAACCACGACCTGCCGCAGGCGGGCTAATGCCTGTGGCAGACCAGCCCCTTCTCAAGCTTACAAACGTCCATAAGCGCTTTTACTTACCGGGTAGGCAGATCCTCCGGGCAGTCAACGGCGTCAGCCTGGAGCTGGCCGCGGGAGAATGCCTCGCTATCGTCGGGGAAAGCGGCTGCGGCAAAAGCACGCTCGCCAGGCTCATCGCGAGGGTAGAGCCGGTATCGGAAGGCGAGATCCACTTCGCCGGGGAACCGATCATGGGCTTACGCGGCGATTCTTTGCGCGCCTTGCGGCGCAAGATGCAGATCATTTTCCAGGATCCCATCAGCGAATTCAGCCCCCGTATGAAGATCGGCGAATTCCTGCGGGAGCCCTTCCTCAATTTCAGCCTGCTATCGAAGAAAGACGCCGGGGAAAAGGCTTTGTCCCTCCTGGCGTCCGTCGATCTCTCCGAGAGCTTCGCACAGCGATACCCCCACCAGTTGAGCGGCGGCGAGCTGCAGCGCGTAGCCATCGCGAGGGCCATAGCCCTCGACCCCTTGCTGTTGATCTGCGACGAACCCACCAGCGCCCTGGACGTCTCTATACAGGAGCGGATCGTCCGGCTTCTCGGCGACCTTCGCCAAAGCAGCGATATCTCCCTGCTCTTTATCTCCCATGACCTTACCCTCGTCAGCCAGCTTAGCGACAGGATCGCGGTGATGTACCTCGGGTATGTATTGGAGCAGTTTCCCAGCCCAATGCTGGTGGGCGGCGCGCGGCACCCTTACACGAAAGCGCTGTACGCGTCGACCTTCCGGGTAGAAGCCGAGCGCGGGCAAGGGATAGAGGTTCTCGGCGGCGAGACGCCCAGCGCTATCGACCTGCCGGCCGGCTGCCCTTTTCGCCTGAGATGCCCCGAGGCCGAGCCCGCTTGCGGGCAAAGCGTGCCGCCTCTCCGGGAGATATCCCCCGGGCATTTTGCCGCCTGCGTCAAATGCTGACGAACTGAGCCCCAAACCCGCCCGCGCCTAAGTAAACCGAACAAAACAGAAGCCCCCTCCCGCCCATTGTTTCACGATTAGCAAACAATAGCATTGCAGGAAGCGGCTTCCTTTTTTGTCGCCCCCAAAAGCGTTTTTCTGTCAAAAACCCCTCGCTACAACTTTTAATCTTATATCTGGAAAAAAATAGCGTGTGAAGCCTTACGGTTTTTGAGGGTCGAGCGTGTACAATAGTATGGAGGGGCGTGAGTCCATGTATGAGGAATTTATCGCCGAGCGGCTTATGAAGTTGAGACGTCTCAAAGAGAGGTCTGCCCGGGAGATGAGCCTGATCCTCGGCCAGAATCAGAACTACATCAATCATATTGAAAATAAGAAGATGCTTCCGTCGATGCAGTCCTTCTTTTATATCTGTGAGTTTTTGGGCATCACGCCCCAGGAGTTTTTTGACCTGGACAACCCCCAGCCTGAGGCGCTAAACGAACTCGTCGAGGATCTGAAGAAGCTGGACGGCGTATCCATGTCCTACATCATGGGGATAGTCAAGATGCTTGCCGAAAAGCAGCCGCAGCCGGAAGACGAAGAGGAAGCGGAAGAAGGCGAAGACGCCGACGACGAAGCCAACGCCGAAGATACCGAAGCGGCGGATGAAGCGGAAGAAGACGAAGACGTAGCTTATCTCAAAACCCAAATGACTTGATCTGGCAGCCGTTGACCTTTCTCAACGCCTCGATCTCCTCGGGGTTCTTTGCCCTGTCCGGGAACTTTTTCAGCAGCGTGGTATAGTCGTGCAGGAAATCATACCAACAGGTCATGCCGCCCATATCGTACATCGCCGATTTCGTCAGCGCCTCTATGCTATGGGGGATGTACTTGGGTATATCCACAAGATTCTCTTTGCGGGCAATGAATTCGTCGTCAAATATCTTGAACTTGACTTCCCCTTCCCTCACATAGTAAAGCTCGCGATATGCCGGGAAGTCCACGGTCTCCGCCTTGAAGCCTTTCTCAAACTCAAAGTAATTGATTTCCCGGACCCCGGCGCATTCCCATCGCCCAACCATGAGCTTCACCGTGACGCCTTCCAGCTCATACTTCGCGATGGGCCTGTCCGGATGCCTGACCGGATAGACCTCTTCATTCGGCACACGCACATAGTCCATGGGCTCATGGCGAAAGGAGTCGCCCCCCGCCCGGAAAAGCTCCGTTTCCTTGAACTTCGCTTTGAGGCCGGGTTGGTAGTGCTCCATCAGCTGGGTATAGGGCACGGAATCCGAACCGCTCCAGTTCTGAAAGAACCCGCGGAACTTCACATCCCCATGATTGTACATGCGATGGATCATGTAAGGCTGTAAGTGGAAAAAGCTCCCCGGCTCCACCCGGGTGATCTTCCCCATCACATACAGGTCCATGGCGTTGCTGTCCACAAACCATGTCTCGTACCCGGTGCGATGCTCGTGAAAGCCCATCAGGTACTCTTCGCTTTCCGTATCCATCATGATGGAGTCCGTCATCGCGTAAAGCTTTTGCCCGCTGTCGTCCGGCCGGATGAAGACGGCCATTTCCTCGCTGGGTTTCCCGTTCGCCCGGGTCACGGGCGGCGAAGCGGTGTACAGCCAATGGCTCTCGTCATTGAGGTCTATCAGGTATCGCGGTTTGTTGACTTTGATCGGTCTTGCCATTATTCCCACCCTTTCATCATTACAGGGACATTCCGGATCGGCATCACTCATATGTCCGCCCCGGAATATCCCTGTTGTCTACTCGCGGCGTTAAGCCGCTGCATCGAGTAAGAAGTCCCTGCCGTCGCCCACGCGCCTTACACCAGTTCGATGTAGCACATCTGCGCGGCGTCGCCCCTGCGGTTGCCGCCCTTGATGATGCGGGTATAACCGCCGTTGCGGTCCTTGTACTTCGGCGCCACTTCGTCAAAGAGGCTCTTGACTACCGTTTCGTCCATGATATATGCCAGAGCCATCCGGCGCGCGGCCAGATCCCCTTGCTTGCCCAGGGTGATCATTTTCTCCGCGGTAGACCGTAACTCCTTGGCTTTCTGCTCAGTGGTCTCGATCCTGCCGTAGCGGATCAGGGCCGTGGTCAGATGCCGCATCAGCGCCCTTCGCGCTCCCGTGTTTCTGCCCAGTTTTCTGTATCCCACAGTTACTTCCCCCTATTCGTCGTACCTTCTGAGGCCTAACCCCAGAGAGCTTAACTTCTCGTCGACCTCTTCCAAGGATTTCTTACCCAGGTTCCTGACCTTCATCATGTCGTCTTCCGTCTTCATGATCAACTCCCCCACGGTGTTGATCCCCGCCCGCTTTAAACAATTGTACGAGCGTACGGAGAGGTCTAATTCCTCGATGCTGATGTCGAGTATCTTATCCTTCTCGTCCTCCACCCGGTTGACCATGATTTCCACGTCGCTGACCTGCTCGGTAAGGCTCATAAATATTTTCAGATAATCATGGAGGATCCTGGCGGATATACTTACCGCCTCCTCCGGATACAGCGACCCGTCGGTCCAGACCTCGATGGCGAGCCTGTCGTAATTCGTCCCCGTGGCGTCCCAGGCGGCTGTCACGGTATAGTTGACTTTCGTCACCGGGGAAAAGATAGAGTCTACAGGGATGACGCCGATGATGTGCTCGTCCTTCTTGTTGCGCTCGCCGGAGCGGTAGCCGCGTCCCCGCTCTACCGTAATTTCCATGGATATACTTGCCTTATCTTCCAGGGTGGCGATGACCATATCTTTATTCAGTATCTCTACCTGGCTGTTTGGCTCTATATCGCCCGCCGTCACCGCGCCTGCCGAAGCGGCTTCAAGGCGCAGGGTATGGGGCTCGTCGTCAAATATCTTAAGGGATATGGCTTTTAAATTCAGTATAATGTCCGTTACGTCCTCGACTACGCCGGGTATGGTGGAAAACTCATGGAGTACGCCGTCGATCTTGACGGAGGTCACCGCGGCCCCGGGTAAAGAGGATAGCAAAATGCGCCGCAATGAGTTGCCCAAGGTGATCCCATAGCCTTTTTCCAAAGGCTCCACCATAAAGCGGGCGTACCGCCTGTCTTCACTGCTTTCAACGCACTCGATTTTTGGCTTTTCGATCTCAAGCATTGGCTGCCCCCCTTATTCGTATTATCGGGAATACAATTCAACGATCAGGTGCTCCTGAACGGGAACGTCGATGGCGTCCCGGGTGGGCAAAGCCACCACGCGGCCAGCCATGTTGTCCGGGTCCATTTCCAGCCAGGACGGAACCGTCTTTCCCGCCGCCAGCTCCCTGATATCCCTGAATTTGGGGGAATCCTTGCTCTTTGTCTTGACCGCCACTACGTCGCCCGGCTTCAGGGACATGGACGGTATATTTGCCTTATGGCCATTCAATGTATAGTGATTATGCCTGACCAGTTGCCTGGCTTCTCTCCGCGAGTTGGCGAACCCCAGCCGGTATACCACATTATCCAGGCGGCGCTCCAGCAGGGCAAGGAAGTTTTCGCCCGCGACGCCTTTCTGGCGTTCTGCTTTATCGAAGGTCAGCCTGAACTGGCCTTCCTGCATCCCGTATATCCTCTTGGTTTTTTGCTTTTCCCGCAGCTGCGTGCCGTATTCGGTGGCTTTCTTCCTGCTCTGCCCATGCTGGCCAGGGGTCACCCTGCCTTTTTCGATGGCGCACTTCTTCGTGTAGCATTTATCGCCCTTCAGGAACAGCTTCATTGCTTCCCGGCGGCATAGTCTGCAGACGGGTCCTGTATATCTTGCCATGAATTAGATCCTCCTTTAAACTCTGCGGCGCTTAGGCGGCCGGCAGCCGTTGTGGGGTATGGGCGTCACATCCTTGATGGCGCTTACCTCAAGCCCGGTAGCCTGCAGCGAGCGGATAGCCGCTTCCCGGCCCGAACCGGGCCCCTTGACGAAGCACTCTACTTCCCGCATACCATGCTCGATAGCGGCTTTCGCGGCTTTCTCCGCCGCCATCTGCGCGGCAAAAGGCGTGCTTTTTCGCGATCCGCGGAATCCCATGCCGCCGGAGCTTGCCCAGGAGATAGCGTTGCCGGATGTGTCGGTAATCGTCACGATCGTATTATTAAACGTTGATTGGATGTGGGCTATGCCCTTATCGATATTCTTACGTTCTCTGCGCCTGACCCTTGTCGTCGCCGTTCTTTTTGGCATGTCGTAAATCCCCCCCTTACTTCTTCTTGCCCGCGATGGTGCGGCGCGGGCCTTTTCGCGTGCGGGCGTTGGTTTTCGTCCTTTGCCCCCGTACGGGCAGGCCCCTGCGGTGCCGAAGGCCGCGGTAACAGCCGATCTCCATCAGCCTCTTGATGTTGAGGGAAACCTCTCTCCTGAGGTCGCCTTCTACCTTGACATTGTCGTCGATGGCGTCTCTCAGCCGGGCTACTTCGTCCTCGGTCAAATCCCTTATCCGTGTATCGGGATTAACGCCTGTAGTCGCTAAGAGCATCTTGGATGTGGATCTTCCGATCCCGAAAATGTATGTCAACCCGATTTCCACCCGTTTGTCACGGGGGAGGTCGACGCCGGCAATTCTTGCCATTGATTAGCCTCCTTCTCAGCCCTGGCGTTGCTTGTGCTTCGGGTTGTCGCATATCACCCGGACAACGCCTTTACGTCTGATGATTTTGCATTTTTCGCATATAGCCTTTACCGAAGGTCTTACTTTCATCGGTTTTACCCCCTTGCTTGCCTTGCGTTATTTGAAGCGGTAAGTGATTCGTCCCCGGCTCAAGTCATAGGGAGACAGCTCCACGGTGACCCGGTCTCCGGGCAGGATCCGGATAAAATTCATGCGAATCTTCCCGGATACATGCGCCAATACCTTGTGCCCGTTTGCCAGCTCAACCTTGAACATAGCGTTGGGCAATGGTTCGATAACCGTTCCTTCAACTTCGATCACATCTTGTTTTGACATGGAGTCTTCCCCTCCTTTCGGGCAGCCGGAAAACGAAAACGATCCACTTTTCCATATCCTGCGCAGGAACCGCCGGCAGCCGCGTCGGTCATGGCCCTGACACTCATCGGCTGTCCGGTCATCCTGACCGGCCCAGTGCCGCGAGGATATCCTCCGTCACTTTTTCCCTTCTCTGATTACCGTGGATCTCCGTAAGAAGGCCTTTGTCGCGATAGTACCCTACCAGAGGCAGCGTTTGCGAATTGTATACCTCAAGACGGCGGCGGACGGTCTCTTCCTGGTCGTCGTCCCGCTGGTAAAGCTCTCCGCCGCACTTGTCGCATACGCCCTCTTTCTTCGGCGGATTATAGCTCACATGGTACAGCGCGCTGCAGTTTTTGCATATCCGCCGGCCGCTCAGCCGCCCGATCAGCGTCTCCGTATCGACGCTGATATAGATGACGGCGTCCATGGCCCCCTCGAGCTCCCCGAGTATGCCGTCTAAAGCCTCCGCCTGATACGCTGTCCGGGGAAAGCCGTCCAGGATGAAGCCCTTCGCGCAGTCTCGCATGGCAAGACGCTCTCTGACGATGCCTATCGTGACCTCGTCGGGGACCAGCGCTCCGCTGTCCATGTATTTTTTTGCTTCCAGCCCCATGGCGGTCTGATCCTTCACCGCGCGGCGAAACATATCCCCCGTGGATATATGAAGGATCTCCATCTTTTCCGACAAGGCGTCCGCCTGGGTGCCTTTACCGGCGCCGGGGGGGCCTAGCATAACGATTTTCATAGCATAACACTCCTCCTGCTCCGCAGTATCGGAAAGCTACATTCTCTGCGGATTTCTCGATGCCGCGAAGTACCCGCTACTTTAAGAAGCCCTGGTAGTTGCGCATCATCAGCTGGGACTCCAGCGACTTCACCGAATCCAGTACCACGCCGACGACGATGAGCAGGCTGGTGCTTCCCAGAGCCAGCTGGAGGGAAGTGAAGCGCATCAGCAGCGTAGGTATCGTCGCGATGAGGGCTAGAAATATCGCGCCCGCCATCGTTATGCGCTGGGAAATCTTCGCCAGGTGATCGGAGGTGGGCCTGCCGGGACGCAGCCCGGGGATAAACCCGCCGTATTTCTTCAGGTCATCCGCAATCTGGATCACATTGAGGGTGATAGCGGAGTAGAAGAATGTGAAGAACACGATCAGCAGCGCGTAGGCTGCCTGGTACCAGATCTTGTTTGGGTCAAAGAAATTGGATATGCCCGACCAAGTGGGGCTGTTGGGAAACCAACTGGCGATCTGCCCCGGGAACATGAGCATGGTCATGGCGAAGATGATGGGGATGACGCCGGCTTGGTTTACCCGGAGAGGGATGTGCGTATTCTGCCCGCCGTAGACCTTCCGCCCTACCACGCGCTTAGCGTACTGCACCGGCACGCGCCGCTGGCCTTCGTTCAGCATGACTACCGCGGCTACCATCAGGATGGCTACGACCGCCATGATCAGAGCGACAAATATCCTCGTGAGATCCAGGGCGACGTATTCGTATATATGGATCAAGCCGAAAGGCAACCGGGAAACGATACCCGCGAAAATCAGGATGGATATGCCGTTTCCAATGCCGTTGTCATTGATCTGCTCGCCCATCCACATCAGAAATGCCGTCCCCGCCGTGAGGGAGACCGATACGATAACCACATTATACCAGGTATAACTGAGGTAAGCGGTCTGGAAGCCCATGGAGATGCCTACCGCCTGGACGAAAGCCAGCACCACGGTAAGGTATCGCGTGATCGAGGCGATTTTTTTCCTGCCGTCGGCGTCCTTATTCATTTCCTCCAGCTTGGGGATGACCACTGTCAGCAGTTGCAGTATGATGGACGCGTTGACGTATGGCGTGATGCTCATGGCAAATATGGAGAAATTCTTAAACGCGCCGCCGGATATCACGTCAAAGAAGCCCAGCAGCTGCCCGCCGCTCAATTCCTTGATGATATCGGTATTGATACCGGGTACGGGTACGTGGGTGCCGATACGGAATACGACGATCATCAGTAATGTGAATAGAAGTTTTTTCCGTAAGTCTTCCACCCGAAAAGCGTTTCTCATGACTTCGATCAATTAAATCACCTCAATCGAGCCGCCTGCGGCTTTGATTTTCTCTTCCGCTGTCTTGGAAAACCCCTTGGCTTTTACGTTGAGCGCCTTTGTGATCTCTCCCCTGCCCAGGATCCTTACCCCGTCCCGGAGATTGCTCACCAGCCCGCTCATGACCAAAGCTTGCGTATCGACGGTAGCGCCCGCGTCAAACTTCGCGTCAAGAGCTTCCACATTGAGCACCACGTATTCCTTTTTAAATATATTCGTAAATCCCCGCTTTGGCATCCGCCGCTGCAATGGAGTCTGCCCGCCTTCGAAATAAGGGCCTTTGCCCCCGCCCGACCGGGCTTTCTGCCCTTTGTGGCCTTTGCCGGCGGTTTTCCCCAGACCTGAACCGGTTCCCCGCCCTAAGCGCTTCCTGGCGTGCTTTGAGCCCGGCGCCGGCTTCAACTCAGATAATTTCATCCCTATCACATCCTTAACTTGTCTTTTTCGTCTATCGTCGCTTGCCTTGCCAGAAGCCAAAAATCCCACGTTACTTAGCTCTTGCTTATCTGCTTGTCTACTCGGCTACTTCTTCGACGATCACCATGTGGGCTACCCTGCGGATCTTGCCCAGGATGTCCGGAGTCTTCGCTTGGATCGCGCTGGAGTTCAGCTTGCGGAGGCCCAGGGACTTCACGGTCTCCCGTACGTCATGATTATGCCCGATCACGCTTCTCACCAGTGTTATTTTAACTTTGTCACTTGGTTTTGCTTTCGCCTTAGCCATACTGCCCTCCTAGCTAAACAATTCTTCGACGGTCTTTCCTCGAAGCCTTGCTACTTCCTCCGCCCGCATCAGGCTTTTTAACCCGACGAGGGAAGCCTGAACCATATTATTCGCGTTATTGGAACCGATAGACTTGGTCAATATATCGCGTATCCCCGCCAGCTCCATGACGGCCCTCACCGGCCCGCCCGCGATGACGCCGGTACCGGGGGCTGCCGGCTTCATAAAAACAGCTCCGGCGCCAAAGACGCCTTTCACCTCGTGGGGAATGCTGGTACCTTTGATCGGTACGGAAATGAGATTTTTCTTCGCGTCTTCGATGCCTTTGCGGATCGCCTCCGGCACTTCGGTGGCTTTACCCAGCCCGGCGCCTACCCGGCCCTTGCCGTCGCCGACTACGACCAAAGCGCTGAAGCTGAACCGCCGCCCGCCTTTGACTACCTTAGCGACGCGATTGATATAGACCACACGCTCGGTAAATTCGCTGACATTTTCTTCGTTACGGTCATTCCGGTTATTTCTGTCGTCTCTTGCCATCCTTCTTCATTCCCTCCTTTATGCTCAAAAGTTCAGTCCCGCTTCCCGGGCGCCTTCCGCTAAAGCCTGGACCCGGCCGTGATAGATATTGCCGCCCCGGTCAAAGATCACTTCGGTGATGCCCTTGTCTTTGGCTTTCTTACCGATTTCCAGACCGACTTTTTTCGCGGCTTCCACATTGCCGGTATTGTCCAAGGCGCCCTTTAGCGGCGCTTCGAGAGTCGAGGCCGACAGGAGGGTCACGCCCTTAGTAT
Source organism: Clostridiales bacterium (assembly GCA_009782505.1). Lineage (GTDB taxonomy): Bacteria > Bacillota > Peptococcia > DRI-13 > UBA5745 > WRMS01. Next base: position 29,148 of record WRIW01000012.1, on the reverse strand, counting down.
CGTCAATGATTTGCGCGTAGATGTGATGGAGGCTGCGATACACAGCCAATCGGGGGCAACCGGGCGTCCCCGAGATGTTTTTTCGGATCCGCAGATGTTTTTTCTGCCGTACCGCTTTACGGTCAATAGGATTGATCAATGCTTTCACTCCTTAATCTTCAGATAGTTCGCGGCATAGCCGGTTCCCATCTATACTTGAGTGCCTTTTGCTACTGCTTACTACCGCTTACTACCGCTTGCCTGCCTTGCCGGCTTTCAGCCGCACGAATTCGTTCGTATAGCGGATACCCTTGCCTTTGTAAGGCTCAGGCTCGCGGATCTTGCGGATATCGGCCGCAAGCTGGCCCACGGCTTGCTTGTCAAAGCCCTTCACAAGGATTTTCGTCGGCGCGGGAACCTCTATGGAGAGCCCCGGGCCCGGGGTGACTTCTACCGGATGGGAATACCCGATAGCCAATACCAATTTGTCTCCCTGCATCTGCGCCCGGTAACCAACGCCTACCATATCGAGAGATATCTCGAAACCGTCGCTGACTCCGGTGACCATATTTTGAATCAATGCCCGGATCAGACCATGGTACGCGCGGTTCTGCTTCGCGTCGTCCGGCCGGGTCACCGTCACCTGGCCTTCGTCCAAAGTCACGGATATCTCCTTCGGGAAGTCCTGGGTAAGCGTCCCCTTCGGCCCCTTCACCGTAATATTCGTGCCTTCGATTTTCACATCGACCCCCGCAGGTACAGGAATCGGTAGTTTTCCTATTCTGGACATGCGTTACCTCCCGCTTACCAGACGTAGCAGAGAACTTCTCCGCCAAGTCCGCGTTTTCTCGCCTGCTTATCGGTCATCACGCCTTGAGATGTGGATATGATGGCAATGCCCAAGCCGCCCAGTATCCGGGGGATCTCATCCTTCTTAGCATATACCCTCAATCCCGGTCTGCTTATCCTCTTCAGCCCGGTGATCACCTTCTGCTTATTTGCGCCATATTTCAGATGCACGCGGATGATGCCCTGCTTACCGTCTTCGATGTACTCAAAATCCTTGATCATGCCTTCGTCCTTCAGGATCTGGGTCATCGTTTTCTTAAGCTTGGACGCGGGGATTTCGACTCTTTCATGATTGACCGAATTCGCGTTTCGGATCCGAGTCAGGTAATCCGCGATGGGATCTGTCATAACCATATTATCGTATACCTCCTTTTTGGCTTGCCAAACGTAATTCTATTGCATCCAGCGCCAAAACTTTTTACCAACTGGCTTTTGTGATGCCGGGGATCTGCCCTTCATACGCCAGCTTCCGGAAGCATATACGGCATACGCCGAACTTCCGCATATAGGCATGGGGCCTGCCGCAGATCTTACAACGGTTGTAAGCCCTCACCTGAAACCGCTGCGGACGCTGTTGCTTGTTGATCAGGCTTGTCTTCGCCATTGTACTCCTCCTTCGCTAAACTCAGCAGAGTTGATTGTTTTATTGGCGTTCGGCGAAAGGCATGCCCATCAAACCCAGCAGCGCCTTTGCTTCTTCGTCGGTCTGCGCCGTGGTCACGAATACGATATCCATGCCGCGCAATTTGTCGATCTTATCATAGTCGATTTCGGGAAACATCAACTGTTCCCGCAAGCCCAGAGAGTAGTTGCCCCGGCCGTCGAAGGAGTTATCCGACACGCCCCTGAAGTCCCGGACGCGGGGGAGGGCTATATTGAACAGCTTATCCGTGAAATCAAACATGCGTTCTGCCCGCAAAGTCACCTTGACGCCTACGGGCATCCCCGTGCGGACCTTAAACGCGGCGATGGACTTTTTCGCCCTGGTGATGATCGGCTTTTGGCCGGTGATCCTCATCAGATCCGCTACCGCGCCGTCCATGGCTTTGGGATTGGCGATGGCTTCACCCATGCCGATGTTGACCACGACTTTGACCAGTTTTGGCACTTCCATGACATTGTCATATTCGAACCGCTGCTGCATAGCGGGGACAACTTCTTTCGCGTACTTTTCTCTTAAACGATTCATCCCGTTATCACCTCCCGGCCTTATTTATCGAAGGTCTCGCCGCATTTCCTGCAAACGCGGACCTTCGTGCCGTCGCTTTGTATCTGCTTACCGTGGCGGACGGGCCCTCTGCACTTGTTGCAATACAGCAGAACATTGGAGCTTGCGATGGACCCTTCCTTATTCAGTATACCGCCCTGGGGGCTGGTTTGCGTAGGCTTCATATGCTTCTTGATCATATTGGCGCCTTCTACGACGACCCGGCCCTTCGCGGTGTCGACGCTGAGTATCTTGCCCCTCTTGCCGACGTCTTTCCCGGTGATGATTTCGACGACGTCGCCTTTCTTAACATGAAGTTTCATTAATTTGTCACCTCGCATCACAATACTTCCGGAGCCAGCGATAATATCTTCGTATAGTCGTGTTCCCTGAGCTCTCTGGCCACCGGCCCGAAGATACGGGTGCCCCGGGGGCTCTTGTCATCCCGGATAAGTACGGCGGCGTTTTCGTCAAAACGGATATAGGATCCGTCTACCCGGCGTACCGCGCTCTTCGTGCGGACGACCACGGCCCTGACTACCTCGCCCTTCTTAATGGCTCCGCCCGGCGCGGCTTCCTTGACGGTGGCTACGATGGTATCGCCTATGGATGCGTAGCGGCGGAAGGACCCGCCCAGAGGACGTATGCAGAGCAGCTCTTTCGCGCCGGTATTATCCGCTACCCTTAGTCTTGTCTCCTGCTGAATCATATCGTATTTCTCCTTTTAGTAGCCGGTGCCCGGCGCCTTCTCAATGATGGACGCCACATTCCAGCGTTTTTCCCTACTCAGCGGGCGGCATTCCTCGATAGAGACCCTGTCCCCTACGCCGCATTCATTCTTCTCGTCGTGAGCCTTATACTTGTTGGTTACCTTGATGGTTTTGCTATACATCCCATGCTTCGCGGTGGTCGTAACGGCAACGACGGCGGTTTTATCCATCTTGTTGCTAACGACGACGCCGGTCAGGGTTTTTCGGTTACTTTTTCCCATTATTTCACAACCTCCTTCAGACGCGTTCCGCCTGGAAATCCATTTCCCGAAGTACGGTTTTCGTCCTGGCTATATCCTTCCGTACTTCACGGAGACGCATGGGGTTTTCCAATTGACCGGTAGCCATCTGGAACCGCAGGTTGAACAGTTCCTCTTTTAGCTCGCCAACCTTGGCGCCCAGCTCTTCCCTGGTCATATCCCGGATTTCTTTAGCTTTCACCTGCTTCACCACCTGTTCCGGTTTCATTTCGTACAAACTTTGTCTTCACAGGCAGCTTGTGTGACGCCAGGCGCATGGCTTCCTTCGCCATCTCCTCGCTAACGCCGGCGATCTCAAAAAGTACCCTGCCGGGCTTGACCACAGCTACCCAATACTCGGGAGAACCTTTACCGGATCCCATGCGGGTCTCGGCGGGCTTTGCCGTTATCGGCCTATCGGGAAATATCTTGATCCAGACCTGACCTCCTCTTCGGATGGAACGCGTCATAGCGATACGGGCCGCCTCGATCTGGCGGTTCGTGATCCAACCGGCTTCCAGGGACTGTAATCCATACTCGCCGTAGCTTACGAAGTTGCCCCGGGTCGCGCGCCCCTTGATGGAGCCCCCTCTGTGAGGGCGGCGCCATTTCACTCTTTTAGGCAGTAGCATTTGGCGTTTCCTCCTTCCGGGCTTTCGTTTCCGGCAGTATCTCGCCTTTATAGATCCACACCTTGACGCCGATTTTGCCGTATGTGGTATTCGCTTCGGCGAAGCCGTAGTCGATGTCCGCCCTCAGCGTATGAAGGGGCACCTTTCCTTCGCTATACCACTCGGTGCGGGCGATCTCCGCTCCGCCCAGCCTACCGGCGCAAGATATCTTGACGCCCAGGGCGCCCAGGCGCATCGTCCGGTTGACCGACTGCTTCATCGCCCGGCGAAAAGCGATCCGCTTGACCAGCTGCGCGGCTATCCCTTCAGCCACAAGCTGCGCGTCCAGCTCCGGTTTTCTGATCTCGGCGATGTTGATATTGATCTTCTTGCCGGTCATCTTCTCCAGCTCTTTGCGCAGGACTTCCACTTCCGTACCGCCCCGGCCGATGACGATGCCGGGCTTCGCCGTCTTGATGGTCACCTTGACCCGGTTCGCGCTGCGCTCGATTTCCACGCCGGAAACCCCGGCCTGAAAGAGTTTTTCTTTCACATAATTCCTGACCTTTATATCTTCCAGAAGCAGGTCGGAAAAATTTTTCTTGTCCGCGTACCAGTTGCTTTCCCAACCTCTGATGATGCCGACCCTCATACCTTTGGGATGTACTTTTTGGCCCACTGACGTATCCCTCCTTATATACCTGTTCGCGACTTTCGTTGCTTGCCTCGCCTGAAACGAAAAATCCTGCGTAATCGAATTATTTCTCGCCCATGATGATGGTGATGTGGCTGGACCGCTTCTTGATGATGTCCCCCCGGCCCTGGGCGCGGGGCATCATCCTCTTGATCACCGGGCCGCCGTCCACATAAGCGGCTTTGACATAAAGCAGCTCCCGATCCATCTCATAATTATGCTCGGCGTTGGCGGCTGCCGACTGTAAAACCTTCCCTATGGGCTTCGTCCCTTTATGAACGGTAAACTTCAGTATAGCTTCGGCTTCTCTCAGCTCTTTGCCCCTGATCAGGTCGATGACTGCCCGGGCTTTTCGGGGAGAGATACGCACATGCTTGGCCATCGCTTTCGCTTCCTTGACTTCCATGCCGGCTTCTTCCTGAATCGATTCTTTTTTTGCCATGCTGCTTCCTCCTCTTAAGGCGCCACGCGACGCCGGCTTATCTGCCGCCGCTGGATTTGTCCCCTGCGTGTCCCCTGAATGTGCGCGTCGGGGCGAACTCGCCCAGCTTATGCCCGACCATGTCTTCCGTCACATAGACTGGCACATGCTTCCTGCCGTCATGGACGGCTATGGTATGCCCAACCATTTGGGGGAATATGGTGGAACGGCGGGACCAGGTCTTCAGTACTCTCTTGTCATTTGCTTCATTTAAAGCGTTGATCCTGCCGATAAGCCTTTCTTCAACGTAAGGACCTTTTTTGACGGATCTTCCCATACAAGGTTTTCTCCTTTCCTAAGCACTATTTCTTCTTACGGGATGTGACGATATATTTATCGCTGGGGTTTTTCTTCTTACGCGTATTGCCGCCGATGGCAGATTTGCCCCAGGGGGTCACCGGCCGCTTTCTGCCCACCGGGGAACGCCCCTCGCCGCCTCCGTGAGGGTGGTCTACGGGATTCATGACCACGCCGCGGGTCGTAGGTCGCTTGTTCATCCAGCGGGAGCGCCCGGCTTTGCCGATATTGATGATATCGTTCTCCGGGTTGGAGAGCTGGCCTATCGTCGCTTTGCACGCCATGAGGACTTTGCGGACCTCGCCGGAAGGCAGGCGTACGGAAGCGTAGTTGTTCTCCTTTGCCATCAACTGGGCTGAGCTGCCGGCGCTTCGAACCATTTGGCCGCCCTTGAGGGGCTTCATCTCGATGTTGTGCACAACGGAGCCGACGGGTATATTCGCCAGAGGTAAAGCGTTTCCGACTTTGATATCCACATCGGGGCCGGATACTACCGTGTCGCCAACCTTGAGGCCTATCGGCGCCAGTATATAACGTTTCTCGCCGTCTACATAATGGAGCAGCGCGATATAACATGTCCTGTTTGGGTCGTACTCTATGGTGGCGACCTTAGCGGGTACGCCGTCCTTGTTCCGCTTAAAGTCGATGACGCGGTACATCCTCTTATGGCCGCCGCCCTGATGCCGTACGGTCAGGCGGCCGGTATTGTTTCGGCCGGCCCTTTTCTTCAGCGGGGTCAGCAGGGATTTTTCCGGTTTGTCCGTGGTGATCTCGTCGAAAGTGGCTACCGTCATCTGCCGACGGGATGGGGTTATGGGTCTAAAACTTTTTACCGCCATTTTGGCTCCTCCTTTTTCCGCTATACTACGTTGGCTTCCTCCATCCGCTCGGTTACGTACCATTTACGTACGCGCCCTCGCGCCTGTCGTTGCCGCCTTGGCTTCCTCTATTCGTCAAATATAGGCAGCCTTTGACCGGGCTTTAGCGTCACGATGGCCTTTTTCCACTCGGGCGTCAAGCCTGAGGTCCTGCCCTGGCGCTTTACTTTGCCGGGCATATTCATCGTGCGTACGTCAGTCACGTCCACCTTAAAAGCCGTCTCTACAGCGTATTTGATTTCGATCTTGTTCGCGGCTCTGTCAACTTTAAATGAATACTTGCCTTCCGACATGAGGGCGGATGATTTCTCTGTCACGATCGGCTTGATCAATACATCGTGAGGGTTACGCATCTGCCAGCACCTCCTCCATCTTTCGAACCTGATCGGCGCCGATGACTACTTTATCGTGATTAAGGACGTCGTAGACATTTACGCCGTCGGCTTTCACCGGCTTGACCCCGGCTATATTGCGGGCAGACAACCTGGCGTCCTCGCAATCCGTCACGACCAGAGCCTTGCGCTCCACGCCCAGCTTGCCCAGTATCTGCGCCATCATTTTCGTGTTTGGCTTCTCCATCTTTAGCTCGTCTACCACGATGAAGTCGCCGTTTGCGACCTTGTCGGAAAGTACGGATCTCATAGCCAGGCGGCGCTTTTTGCGAGGTATCGTATAAGCGTAGCTCCTGGCTTGCGGCCCGAAGATGACGCCGCCGTGACGCCACAATGGTGACCGGCTGCTGCCGGACCGGGCTCTGCCTGTGCCTTTCTGCCGAAAGGGCTTCTTGCCTCCGCCGCTGACCATACCCCGGGACTTGACGCCCACGGTACCTTGGCGACGGCTTGCCATTTGCATGACTACGGCTTCGTGCACTACGGATTCATTGGGGGTGATGCCGAATACCGAGTCGTTGAGCTCAAATTCGCCCACTTCTTCGCCTTGCATATTATATAATGAAACTTTAGCCATATTACTTCCTCCTTGCCCGTGGACGATATCATTTCCCTTTGATGGAGTTTTGGATCAGGACAACGGCCTTCCTCGCGCCGGGGATAGCGCCTTTGATCAGGATGAGATCCTTATCGGCGTCTACCCGCACCACGTGAAGCCCCTGGATGGTGACGGCGTCGCCGCCCATCCTGCCCGGGCCCTTGCGACCGGGCAGCACCCTGGCCGGCCCCTTGGCTCCCAGGGAGCCGTTGCGCCGGTGATACTTCGAGCCGTGCTGCATGGGGCCTCTGGAAAAGCCGTGACGCTTGATGGAGCCTTGGAAGCCCTTGCCTTTACTGACGCCGCTCACGTCCACCAGGTCGCCCGCCGCAAATACATCGGCTTTGATCTCATTGCCTAACTCATAAGAAGCGGTATCCTCAAGCCTGAGCTCCCTCAGATGTCTCATGGCGCTTACGCCCTGCTTGGCGAAATGACCTTTGAGGGGGTTGGTGAGATGCTTCTCCTTAGCCGGGATAAATCCGACCTGTATGGCTTCGTAGCCGTCGTTCTCTTTCGTTTTCTTCTGGGTCACGATGCACGGCCCCGCTTTGACTACCGTCACGGGTATGACCCGGCCGGCGTCGTCGAAGATCTGGAGCATCCCCAGCTTCGTGCCCAATATCGCTTTTTTCACTGCGCCTTCCCTCCTAAAGCTTGATTTCTATATCGACGCCCGTCGGTAGGTCAAGACTCATCAGAGAATCAACGGTTTTTGGCGTGGGGTCGATGATATCGATGAGACGTTTGTGCGTCCTCATCTCGAATTGCTCCCGCGAATCCTTGTTTACATGAGGGGATCTGAGGATCGTATACAGATTCCGCTCGGTGGGCAGCGGTACCGGCCCTGCTACGCTGGCGCCTGTGCGTTTGGCGGTGTCAACGATTTTTTCCGCGGAAGCATCCAGTACCTTGTGGTCAAATGCCTTGAGGCGGATTCGGATTTTTTGTTGTTTGGCCATAAACTATGTTTCCTCCCTTTCGCCCGATTGATGATTTTTCGGACATGCTCAGCGAAAATTCCCCGGTACGGCGCTGTTTTCCAGCCCGCTTATGAACAACGCCCACCGGCGTGTCACAAGTATCCGGCAACCTCCCGCTTCATCGCATGAATACTGACCCTTTGCAGACACTCATCATGGGTCTGTCTTTTGCCAAGCCCTGTTATTCTAACAAAAAAAATTAAGCGACGCAAGTATTTTTTTGCACTTTCTCATACTTTATTATCGTTATTTCTATTGAATTTTTTCATGGATTTGATAGAATGTAAAAAGAATGTTAACAAGATACTCATTCAAATCGGAGGTGGTACCGAAAGATACCAGTTTACACTCGATCTATTGTGGAATAGTTGTAATGTATACCAGAATGATCAATCACGAATTAACAGGAGGTCTTCAATGAAAAAACTACTTTGTTGTACTGTCATCCTATCGCTTATCTTATTTGCCCTCGCGGCCTGCGGCGGCGGCAGCACCCCCGCTCCGGCTGAACCCGTCACCATTCCCACCCCGGACGTACAGACCAACTATAACATCACCGCCTCGCCTCCCGCCCAACCGGCAGGCGACGGCGCCGACAGCGGCGACAAGTATGGCGGCGTCGTGAAGCTCATCGATACCGGTGACTTTGGCGAACCTTTCGGCTTGGTCTGGCAGCCCATCATCGCCCGTCACTTCAGCACCAATTTCGCCGAAGACCTGGTGAACTTCACCATGAGCGGCGTATACGAACCCTGGCTGGCGAACACATGGGATATCGATTTGGATAAGAAAACCATTACCTTCGAGCTTAAGGAAGGTATCAAATTTACCGACGGCTCCCCCTTCAATGCCGAGGCTGTGCAGTGGAACCTGGATTCCTGGCACGAAGACAATAGAGGCAACGAGGAAGTCGGCCCGGGGATGACCAGGGTCATTGACGAATATACGGTGGAAGTATCATTCCGGAACTGGCAAAACGTGCTGTTTGAGACTTTCGCTTCCCATACCTATGCCATGGTCTCAATGGAAAACTATCAGAAAAACGGCAAAGAATACGCCCGCCAGAATCCCGTCGGCACAGGGCCTTTCAAGCTGAAGGAATGGAACATCGGCTCCAGCGTCATCTTCGAGCGCAATGAGAACTATTGGGGTGAAGGCATGCCTTATCTGGACGGCGTGGAGTATTACGCCATCACCGACGTCCTGGTCCAGAACGCCGCCTTGATGTCAAACGATCCCAAGGATCGCATCGACTATTTCGGCATCTCCAACGCCGAGCAGGCCTGGACGCTGATGAACGCCGGCATCGATTTCGACTACTCCTATATGCGCGGCTCCGGCTCCTGGATCCTCTGCCCCAATAGCGTAGACGAGAAGGACAACCCCTTCTATGACGTACGCGTCCGCAACGCGATCTCCTACGCCATCGACCGCGAAGCCCTCTGTGAAGCGAAAGGCTTCGGCATCTGGAAGCCTGCCGCCCAGCTCACCAGCCCCGGTTTTGCCGGCAGGCTCGATCCCGGCAACCCCTATCTCGAGCTCGCCACGTATAATCCGGAGAAAGCCAAACAGCTTCTCGCCGACGCCGGCTACCCCAATGGCTTCACCACCGCTCTGCGCTCCAACGCCCAGTTCCAGGATCAGATCGTAGCGGTGGCGGATATGCTTGGCCAAGTGGGCATCAACTGCGAGCTGGAGTTCCCGGATCCGGGCAGACTCACCGATTTGCAGTATAACGGCTGGGACGGCATCATGGCCTTTAACTGGGGCCAGGTCATGAATACCGGTATCTCCTTCTACATTTGGTGGCATCCCGACCGGACGTCATACGTGAGCTGCATGCGTCCTGACGAGTACGAGGATATGTACTACATCGCCCGGCGCAGCTACGATATCGACAATGATCTGTTCGGCGCCCTGGATGAGCTTGCCCTCAAGTACCAGGCCTTTGTCCCCGTCTATCATAACAACACGACTTACTTCATCCGCAACGGACTCACCGACGGCGGCTTCAAAGAGTATTCGGCGGATACCATGTGGACGCCGTGGCGCGCCTACTGGGCGAAATAGTACCGGACGCCCGGTCGTATCCGTCGTCCATTCAGCTGTAGAGATTTAAACCAAACACAGGCCCGTATATCAGGTAAACTGACATACGGGCCTGTTGTATTACAGATATAAATGACTCTACTCGATGACGGAAGCCACGACGCCGGAGCCCACGGTCCTGCCGCCCTCGCGGATAGCGAAGCGCAGCCCCTGCTCGATGGCGATGGGCGTGATCAGCTCGATGGTCATCCGGATGTTGTCCCCGGGCATGCACATCTCCACGCCTTCGGGCAGCGTCGCCACGCCGGTCACGTCCGTCGTCCGGAAGTAGAACTGCGGACGGTATCCCGTGAAGAACGGCGTATGGCGCCCGCCTTCCTCCTTCGTCAGCACGTATACCTCCGACTCGTACTTCGTATGGGGCTTGATCGATCCCGGCTTCGCCAGCACCTGCCCGCGCTCGATCTCCTTCTTGTCCACGCCACGCAGCAGCACGCCGATGTTGTCCCCGGCTTCCGCCTGGTCAAGCAGCTTCCGGAACATCTCTACCCCGGTCACCACCGTCTTGCGGCTCTCGTCCTGCAGCCCTACGATCTCCACTTCGTCGCTCACCTTCACCACCCCGCGCTCCACGCGCCCCGTGGCCACCGTGCCGCGCCCCGTGATGGAGAATACGTCCTCCACCGGCATCAGGAACGGCTGATCCTTCGGCCGCTCCGGCGTCGGGATGTAGCTGTCCACCGCGTCCATCAGCTCCAATACGTTGCCCGACCACTCCCCGTGGGGATCCTCCAGCGCCTTCAGCGCCGACCCCCGCACGATGGGGATGTCGTCCCCGGGGAAGTCGTAGAAGCTCAGCAGCTCCCGGATCTCCATCTCCACCAGCTCCAGCAGCTCCTCGTCGTCCACCGCGTCGCACTTATTCATGAAGACCACGATATAGTTCACGCCTACCTGCCTTGCCAGCAGGATGTGCTCACGGGTCTGGGGCATCGGCCCGTCCGTGGCGGACACCACCAGGATCGCTCCGTCCATCTGCGCCGCGCCCGTGATCATGTTCTTCACATAGTCCGCGTGACCGGGGCAGTCCACATGGGCGTAGTGCCGGTTTTCCGTCTCGTACTCCACATGGGCCGTGTTGATGGTGATCCCCCGGGCCTTCTCCTCCGGCGCCTTATCGATCTGGTCGAAGTCCACCTTCTGGGACAGCCCCTTCTCCGACAGCACCAGCGTGATCGCCGCGGTCAGCGTTGTCTTGCCGTGGTCGATATGCCCGATGGTCCCGATGTTGACGTGGGGTTTCGTGCGTTCAAATTTTGCCTTTGCCATTGTCATAATCCTCCTGCGTAACTTAATATTTCCATAAAAATTTATGCTGTATGGATACCTATCTGCCTAATCGTTTGCGGACGATTTCTTCGGTCACGCTCTTCGCGGCTTCCTCATAATGGGAAAACTGCATGATGTAGACGCCTCTGCCCTGGGTTTTCGACCGCAGATCCGTCGCGTAACCAAACATCTCTCCCAAAGGCACCAGCCCCCGGATGATCCTGGCGCCGCTCTGCTCCTCCGTACCTTCGATACGGCCCCGCCTGGAGCTTATGTCGCCCATGACGTCGCCCATATACTCCTCCGGTACGTTGACCTCCACGGACATCACCGGCTCCAACAGAACCGGATCGGCTTTCATGGCGCCATTCTTGAATGCCATGGAGCCGGCGATCTTGAAAGCCATCTCCGATGAATCCACTTCGTGGAAAGAGCCGTCCAGGATGGTGGCTTTCACGTCCACCGTGGGATACCCGGCGATGACGCCGTTTTCCATCGCTTCCCTGATGCCGTTTTCCACAGCGGGGATGTATTCCCGGGGCACCGCGCCGCCCACGACCTTGTCGAGGAACTCGAACCCGCTGCCGGGCTCGCCGGGCTCCATCTCTACCACGCAATGGCCATACTGGCCTCTGCCGCCGGACTGGCGGATGAACCTGCCTTCGCAGCGCACCGCCTTGGTGATCGTCTCTTTGTAAGCCACCTGAGGCCGGCCTACGTTGGCGTTAACTTTGAATTCCCGCAGCAGGCGGTCCACGATGATCTCCAAGTGGAGCTCGCCCATGCCGGATATGATCGTCTGCCCCGTCTCGGGGTCGGTATGTATCTTGAAAGTAGGGTCTTCGTCGCTGAGCTTGCTCAAAGCCAGACCCATTTTGTCTTCGTCGTTTTTGCTCTTCGGCTCGATAGCCACGTCGATGACCGGCTCGGGAAACACCATAGACTCCAGGATGATGGGATGAGCCTCATCGCAGAGGGTATCCCCCGTGGTGGACTCCTTGAGGCCTACAAAAGCCGCGATATCGCCGGTATAGACCTCGCTCACTTCTTCTCTGTGGTTGGCGTGCATCATCAGCAGCCGGCCGGCCCGCTCCCGCTTGCCGGTGGTGGCGTTGAGGACGGCGTCGCCGGTCTTCAGGATGCCGGAGTATACGCGGAAGAATGCCAGCTTCCCCACATGGACGTCCGTCATGATTTTGAACACAAGGCCTGAGAAAGGCTCGCCGTCGTCCGCTTTGCGCTCGGCGTCGTCTTCGGTGCCGGGGTCTATCCCGCCCACGGGGGGCACATCCAGAGGCGAGGGAAGATAGTCCACCACCGCGTCGATCATGGGCTGTACGCCCTTGTTCTTGAAAGACGAGCCGCACACCACCGGCGTGATCCTTACCTGGATCGTAGCCTGGCGTATGCCGCGGATCAGTTCTTCCTCCGTGATCTCCTCGCCTTCCAGAAACTTCTCCGTCAACTCCTCGTCTTCCTCGGCTACCGCTTCCAGCAATATCTCCCGGTACTCCATCGCCTTCTCAAGCATATCCGCCGGGATATCGACTTCCTCATACTCCTTGCCCATGTCGTCGTCCTGATAGATATCCGCTTTCATCCGTATCAGGTCGACGACGCCTTTGAAGTTTTCCTCGCCGCCTATCGGCAGCTGGATGGGCACGGCTTTCGTCTTGAGCCTGTCTTTCATCATTTGTACGACGCGGAAAAAATCAGCGCCGACCCTGTCCATTTTGTTGATGTAAGCGATCCGCGGAACCCGGTACTTGTCGGCTTGGCGCCATACCGTCTCCGACTGAGGTTGTACGCCGCCTACCGCGCAAAACACAGCGACCGCGCCGTCCAATACCCGCAAAGAGCGCTCGACTTCCACAGTGAAATCAACGTGCCCTGGCGTGTCGATGATGTTTATCCGATAATCGCCCCAGTTGCACGTGGTAGCCGCGGAAGTGATCGTGATGCCCCGTTCCTGCTCCTGGGGCATCCAATCCATGGTCGCGGCGCCGTCGTGCACTTCGCCGATGCGATGAGTCCGCCCTGAGTAAAACAATATCCGCTCGGTGGTCGTTGTCTTTCCGGCGTCGATATGGGCCATGATTCCGATATTTCTTGTTTTCTCCAGTAGAAATTCCCGTCCCAAGATCCGACCCCTTTCAATTACCAGCGGTAATGGGCAAACGCCCTGTTGGCCTCAGCCATCTTGTGCGTGTCTTCTTTCCTCTTCACCGAGCCGCCCGTGTTGTTCGCCGCGTCCATGATTTCTCCGGCGAGGCGGCTTTCCATGGTTTTCTCGCCCCGGTTGCGGGCGTAGGTCACCAGCCAGCGTATACCCAAAGTCTCCCGCCGGTCGGCTCTGACCTCTATCGGCACCTGATAGTTGGCGCCGCCCACCCTGCGCGCCTTGACTTCCAAGGTCGGCATGATGTTTTTCAGCGCGGTCTCCAACACTTCAAGGCCGTTTTTCCCGGTTTTCGCCTCGACGGTAGTCAGGGCATTGTACAGCGCTTTCTCCGCCGCGCCTCTTTTCCCGTCGTACATGATTTTATTGATCAGCTTGGTAACCAGCGTGGACTGGTAAATCGGATCCGGCAATACTTCCCTTTTGGGCGCCGCCCCTTTTCTGGACATAAGTCTTCCTCCTCAATCAAATAACTTCTCAGCGCTCCCTTTCAGAGATAACGCCAATACTGTAGGGCATTTTGTCGTCACTATCCCCACTGTGCGGAACCCCGCGCCTTCGCCGGAAGCCGACCCCGGCCGTCCGGTACTTGGAAGATAACAGGGGTGGCCGTACTGCCGAAGCGTACCATGGCAATACTTACTTCTTGACCGTGCCGCCTTTCGGCTTCTTAGCGCCATACTTGGAGCGGGCCTGATTCCGCGCGGCTACGCCGGCGGTATCCAACGCGCCCCGGATGATATGGTAACGCACGCCGGGAAGGTCCCTGACCCTGCCGCCACGCACCAGGACGACTGAGTGCTCCTGCAGATTGTGCCCGACGCCCGGGATATATGTCGTCACTTCGGCGCCGTGGGACAAACGGACGCGGGCGACTTTACGCAGCGCGGAGTTTGGCTTCTTTGGCGTAGTGGTGTAAACTCTGGTGCAGACGCCCCGCTTCTGGGGACAGCTCCGAAGAGCGGGCGCTTTCGGCTTCTTGAAAACCGCTTCCCTGCCCTGCCTCACCATTTGGTTGATTGTTGGCATACCTTTCCTCCTTCCTGATCAAATCAATCATGGGATAAGTCACCAGGGGATTGTATCATTAACAGCTGTTTGTTGTCAACAATTTAGTCCATGTCGTCCAGCTTGCCCGAGAGATCCAGCCCCTCCGGGAAATCCGGCTCGTCTCCCATCTCCAGCTCGTCCGCTTCCGCCAGTATATCCAGCTCCTCCGGCTCGCCCAGGGCTTCCAGGTCGCCGATCTCCGGCTCCAGCAGATCGCCGATCTCCGACTCCAGTAAGTCTTCCGCCATGTCGTCGTCTAAATCGTCTTCCTCCGAGAAGTCTTCTTCATAGCCGACAAAGCCCGACGCGCCGACTAATACATCCAGCTTCTCCGGTATATCGTCGTCGCCGGCAAGCCCGTCGATGTACTCGTCGATTTCCGCCTGGCCGTCTATATCTTCTTCGTCGTAGTCCGCGTCGTCATAGTCCTCGTCATCCCGCTCGACAAAGTTGTCCGAGAGCAGGTCGTCGGGGCTGTACATATCGTAAGGCTGCCCTTCCGAATGGATCTGGATATCCCGGTAGCGGGACATGCCCGTACCTGCCGGGATCAGCTTGCCGATGATCACATTTTCCTTCAGCCCCAGCAAAGGATCCATCTTACCTTTGATCGCGGCTTCCGTCAGCACCCTGGTCGTCTCCTGGAAGGAAGCCGCCGACAGGAAGGAGTCGGTAGCCAGCGAAGCCTTCGTGATACCCAGGAGCACCGGCTTAGCCGTGGCCTCCTCGCCTCCCCACTCGCGGACGCGCTGATTCTCTTCCTCGAATTCGAAGATGTCGATGAGCCCGCCGGGAAGAAGCTCCGTGTCCCCGGCTTCCTCTATCTTGACTTTACGCAGCATCTGCCGGATCATGACCTCGATGTGCTTGTCATTGATATCCACGCCCTGGAAGCGGTATACTTTCTGCACCTCCCGGAGCAGATAGAGCTGCACGCCCTTCATCCCCTTGATTTTCAGCAGGTCATGGGGGTTGATGGAGCCTTCCGTCAGCTCCTGCCCTGCCTCTACCTGCTCGCCTTCGGCCACCTTGAGCCTTGAGGTATACGGGATCGCGTATGCTTCTTTTTCCCCGTCGTCCCCGGTGACCTCCACTTCCCTGCGGCCCCTGGCTTCGGAGACATGGACCGTCCCTTCGATTTCACTGATCACAGCCTGGCCCCTGGGTTTGCGGGCTTCGAAAAGCTCCTCTACGCGAGGCAGACCCGAAGTGATATCGTCGCCGGCCACGCCGCCGGTATGGAAGGTCCTCATGGTCA
This sequence comes from Clostridiales bacterium, assembly GCA_009782505.1. GTDB lineage: Bacteria > Bacillota > Peptococcia > DRI-13 > UBA5745 > WRMS01. Next base: position 13,305 of record WRIW01000012.1, on the reverse strand, counting down.
GCTGAGTACCGGGCTCGCCGATGGACTGAGCCGCGATGATGCCTACGGCTTCGCCGATCTCCACATGCTGCCCGGTGGCAAGGTTCCTGCCGTAGCAGCGGCGGCATACGCCGTAACGGGAGTGGCAGGTGAGCACGGAGCGGATATAGACCCGTTCGATGCCGGCGGCAACGATTGCCTCAGCCTGCTCTTCCATGATTTCCGTATTGGCTTCCACGATGATCTCGCCTGTCTGGGGATCGGCTACATTCTCCATGGTGAACCGGCCCACCAGGCGCTCTACCAAAGGCTCGATGGACTCCTTACCGTCCCTGACCTCGTCTACCCAGATACCGACCCCTGTGCCGCAGTCGTCTTCACGGACGATCACATCCTGGGCCACATCCACCAGCCGCCGGGTGAGATAACCCGAGTCGGCGGTGCGGAGCGCCGTATCCGCCAGGCCCTTTCTCGCGCCGTGGGTAGAGGTGAAGTATTCCAGCACGGTAAGGCCTTCCCGGAAATTGGACTTGATGGGCACCTCGATGGTTTTCCCTGTGGGATCCGCCATCAGCCCGCGCATGCCGGCAAGCTGCCTGATCTGAGGAATGTTGCCCCTGGCGCCGGAGTTTGCCATCATATAGACGGGATTGAATTGATCCATGGTTTCCAGAAGCGCGTCCTTCACTTCTTCGGTAGACTGGTTCCATATCTCGATGACCAGGTTATAACGCTCTTCTTCCGTGATGAGGCCGCGGCGATACTGGTTCTGCGTCTGCTCGACCTTTTCCTCGGCGGCTCTCAATATGGCGTTTTTCTTCTCCGGGACCTTTATATCGGAGACGCTGATGGTGATACCCGCCCTGGTAGAGTAGTCGAAGCCCTGCTTCTTGATACCGTCCAGCATTTCCGCGGTGCGGGCGTTGCCCAGCATCTGAAAGCACTTGGCGACGATTTTCCCCAGCTCTTTTTTTCCGATGACCTGGTTGAAGAAGCCAAGCTCTTCCGGGATGACCTGATTGAAAATAAGCCTGCCTACGGTAGTCTGCACCTGGCTCCCGTCGATCCGGACCTTGACGGGCTCCTGCAGCTTCACCGCGTTCTGCTCATAAGCATAGATCGCTTCATTTATGTCTTTATAAATGGGCATTTGTTCGCCGCGTTCGGGGTTCTCCTTCTCCCCCGTCAGGTAGTAGGACCCCATCACCATATCCTGCGTAGGGGTGCAGACGGGTTTGCCGTCCTTGGGGTTCAGTATGTTGTTCGCCGCCAGCATAAGCAGCCTTGCCTCCGCCTGGGCTTCGGCGGATAATGGCACGTGCACGGCCATCTGATCCCCGTCGAAGTCGGCGTTGTAAGCGGTGCAGACCAGGGGATGCAACTGCAGCGCCCGGCCTTCCACCAGTACCGGTTCGAAGGCTTGTATGCCCAGGCGGTGCAGCGTAGGTGCGCGGTTCAGCAGTACGGGATGATCCTGGATCACTTCCTCCAGTACTTCCCAGACTTCGTCCTTCACCCGCTCCACCATGCGCTTGGCGCTCTTGATGTTGTGGGCGTGGCCTTCGTTTACCAGCTTTTTCATCACGAAAGGTTTAAATAGCTCCAGCGCCATCTCCCTGGGCAGCCCGCATTGGTGCATCTTCAGCTCGGGCCCTACCACGATCACGGAGCGGCCGGAGTAGTCCACGCGCTTGCCCAGCAGGTTCTGCCGGAAGCGCCCCTGCTTGCCTTTCAGCATATCGCTCAGGGATTTCAGCGGGCGGTTGCCGCTGCCGGTCACGGGGCGGCCCCTGCGGCCGTTGTCGATGAGGGCGTCCACGGCTTCCTGGAGCATGCGCTTCTCGTTGCGGACGATGATGTCCGGCGCCCCCAGGTCCAGAAGCCTCTTTAAACGATTGTTCCGGTTGATCACCCGGCGATACAGGTCGTTCAGATCCGACGTGGCAAAACGCCCGCCGTCAAGCTGCACCATGGGGCGAAGCTCAGGGGGTATCACCGGCACCACGTCCATGACCATCCACTCCGGGCGGTTGCCCGAGTTCTTGAAGGCTTCCACTACTTCCAGGCGGCGGATCGCCCGTATCTTTCTCTGGCCCGAGGTCTCCCGCAGCTCCAGCCGCAGCTCGTGGGCCATCTCGTCCAGATCCATCTCTTCGAGGAGAAGCTTGATGGACTCCGCCCCCATGCCGGCTTCAAAGCGGCTGCCGAAGCGCTCCTTATAATCCCTGTACTCCGCTTCTGTCAGGAGCTGTTTCTTCATCAGGGGCGTATCCCCCGGATCTGTCACGATATAGGATACGAAGTAGAGCACTTTCTCAAGGAGCCTGGGCGAGATGTCCAGGATCAGGCCCATCCGGCTCGGTATGCCTTTGAAGTACCAGATATGCGAGCACGGGGCGGCCAGCTCTATGTGGCCCAGGCGCTCCCGGCGTACCTTCGCCTTCGTGACCTCCACGCCGCAGCGGTCGCAGATGATGCCCTTATAACGGACTCTCTTGTACTTGCCGCAGTGGCACTCCCAGTCTTTCGTCGGCCCAAATATACGCTCGCAGAATAGACCGTCCTTCTCCGGCTTCAATGTACGGTAATTGATGGTTTCCGGTTTCTTGACCTCTCCGCTCGACCATTCCAGCATCTGCTGGGGAGAAGCCAGCCCAATACGCATTCTGTCGAAATTATTTACGTCTAACAACAAAATCCCGCCTCTCGTCAGTCTTTCGTCTCATCATCATCCGTATCGCCGGTCAAATCTTCCTCTTGCGCCGCCGTTTCCTCCGGTTCGAAATCATCCTGCCCCTCCGCATCCTCGGCGTCAAGGTCATAGGTCTCGATCTCGCCGGAGAAATACTCGTCATCCGCGTCGCTGCTGTCCTGCATCTCCGCCAGATCCGACAGATCCTCGATATCCGGCCCGGCCCCCTCGGGGACTACGGCGGTGTTTGTGCGCCGGTCGGTTATGGTCTGATCCAGGCCAAACTCCCTGGCGGATTCGGAGACGTCGTCTTCCAGCTCCTTGATTTCGATCTCTTCGTTGTACTCGGACAGCACTTTCACGTCCAGGCACAGGCTCTGCAGCTCCTTGATCAGCACCTTAAACGATTCCGGCACCCCGGGCTCGGGGACGTTTTCCCCCTTCACGATCGCTTCATAGGTCTTGACCCTGCCGACGATATCGTCGGACTTCACCGTCAGTATCTCCTGTAGGGTATACGCCGCGCCGTAAGCTTCCAGGGCCCAGACCTCCATCTCGCCAAAGCGCTGGCCGCCGAACTGGGCTTTGCCGCCCAGGGGCTGCTGCGTCACCAGGGAGTAGGGGCCGGTGGAGCGGGCATGGATCTTATCGTCCACCAGATGGGCCAGCTTCAGGATGTACATGATCCCTACGGTGATCTCATTGTCGAAAGGCTCGCCTGTACGGCCGTCGTAGAGGATGGTTTTTCCATTTTTTGGCCGACCGGCTTTATCCAGCTCTTCCAGAATGTTTTCCTCGGTAGCGCCGTCAAACACCGGCGTCGCGAAGGAGTACCCCAGCGCCTGGGCAGCCCAGCCGAGATGGGTCTCCAGTGTCTGGCCGATATTCATACGGGAAGGCACGCCCAAAGGGTTCAGCACAATCTCCACAGGCGTCCCGTCGGGCAGGAAGGGCATATCCTCTTCCGGTAGTATGCGGGATATGACGCCTTTGTTGCCATGGCGCCCCGCCATCTTGTCCCCCTGGGATATCTTACGCTTCTGGGCGATATAGACCCGCACGACTTGATTGACGCCGGGAGACAGTTCGTCTCCGTTTTCCCGGGTAAACACCTTCACATCCACGATTTTGCCGGCTTCCCCGTGGGGCACGCGGAGGGATGTATCCCTCACCTCCCGGGCTTTCTCGCCAAATATCGCCCTTAGCAGCCTTTCCTCGGCGGTAAGCTCCGTCTCCCCTTTCGGCGTGACCTTGCCCACCAGCACGTCTCCCGGCTGGACCTCGGCGCCGATACGGATGATGCCGCGTTCGTCCAGATCCTTGAGCACATCGTCAGAGACATTAGGGATATCCCTGGTGATCTCCTCGGCGCCCAGCTTCGTATCCCGCGAATCGCATTCGTACTCTTCAATATGGATGGAGGTGAAATAATCCTCTTTGACCAGCTTCTGGCTGATGAGCATGGCGTCTTCGTAGTTGTACCCTTCCCATGTCATCATCGCGACTAAAATGTTCCTGCCCAGGGCCAGTTCGCCGTGATCCGTCGACGGGCCGTCGGCTATGATCTCCCCCGCGCCTACCTGCTGCCCTTTGCTGACGATAGGCTTCTGATTGATACAAGTCCCCTGATTCGACCGGGAAAACTTCGTGAGCCGATAACGGATCTTTTCGCCGGCTTCGTCGGCGACGACGATCTCGTCGGCGGTCACCTGATCTACGATACCGTCTTTCTTCGAAATGATGGTCACGCCAGAATCCCTGGCTGCTTTACGCTCCTCGCCTGTCCCGACATAAGGGGCTTCCGTCCGCAGCAGGGGCACCGCCTGGCGTTGCATATTTGCGCCCATAAGGGCCCGGTTGGCGTCGTCATGCTCCAGGAAAGGGATCATGGCGGTAGCGATGGATACCAGCTGCTTGGGAGACACGTCCATGTACTCCACTTTCTCCGGGGCAACGATCATGATTTCGCTGCCGAAACGGGCCTGGATGCGGTTAGATAGGAAGAAGCCCTTTTCGTCCAGCTCCATATTCGCCTGGGCGATGACGTACTCGTCCTCCTCCGTGGCGTCCAGATACTTGATCGTCTCCGTGACTCTGTGGGTCTCGCCGTCCACCAGGCGGTAAGGCGTCTCGATGAAGCCGTATTCGTTGACCCGGGCATAGGTGCTGAGAGATCCGATAAGCCCGATATTGGGCCCTTCAGGGGTCTCGATGGGGCACATCCTGCCATAGTGGGAGTGATGGACGTCCCGAACCTCAAATCCGGCCCGCTCCCTGGATAAGCCGCCGGGGCCCAGAGCCGAAAGGCGGCGCTTATGCGTAAGCTCGGACAGGGGGTTCGTCTGATCCATGAACTGGGATAGCTGGCTGGAGCCAAAAAACTCCTTGATCGCCGCCACCACCGGCCGGATATTGATGAGCGCCTGGGGCGCGATGACTTCCACGTCCTGTATAGTCATCCGCTCCCGCACAACCCTTTCCATACGGGACAAACCGATGCGGAACTGATTCTGAAGGAGTTCGCCCACAGAGCGGAGGCGGCGGTTGCCCAGATGGTCGATGTCGTCCGCCCGGCCTTCGCCATTCATCAGATTCAGCAGATAGCGGATGGATTCTACGATATCTTCCTTCGTCAGATGGCGGATCTTATCGGAGATATCCATTTTCAGCTTCTGATTGAGCTTATATCGCCCCACATGGGCCAGGTCGTAGCGCTTCGGGTCGAAGAAAAGGGTGTTGAGTAAGGAACGGGCGCTGTCCACCGTAGGCGGCTCGCCGGGGCGCAGGCGTTTATAAATCTCGATGAGGGCGTCGTCTTCGTTTTCCGTATGATCCTTCTCCAAGGTCAGCAGGACGCGTTCGTCGTTATCAAAGAGTTGATTGATCTGGGCGTTTGAGCTATAGCCTAATGAGCGCAGCAGCACGGTCACCGGTAAGCGGCGTGTCCTGTCCACGCGGACGTGTACGGCGTCGTTGATGTCCGTCTCCAGCTCAAGCCAGGCGCCCCGGTTAGGGATCACCGTAGCGCTGTATAGCTTCTTGCCGCTGGGGTCCATCGCTTCATCATAATATACGCCGGGGGAACGAACCAGCTGGCTTACGATGACCCTCTCCGCGCCATTGATGATGAAGGTCCCTTTCTCTGTCATCAGGGGAAAATCCCCCATAAATACTTCCTGCTCTTTGACCTCGCCGGTCTCTTTATTGATCAACCGTACTTTAACGCGGAGAGGCGCGGCGAAAGTGGCGTCCCTCTCCTTGCAGTCCTCTACCTGCCACTTAGGTTCGCCCAGATTGTAGTCGATAAACTCCAGGACAAGATTTCCCGTGAAATCCTGGATCGGTGAAATGTCCTGGAACATCTCACGGATGCCCACTTCCAGAAACCAGTTGTAAGAATCCTGCTGGACCTCTATGAGGTTCGGCATCTCCAGAACTTCCTTGATACGGGCAAAGCTCCTGCGTTCGCGATATTTCGTCTCTGTTACCAACGACTGCCCCATCAGTTTTTCACTCCTCTGACGCGTCTTTTTCACTTTCGGCGGCGCCCGCTTCCTAAGTCGTCTCGATCATGTACCATCATAAGTACACTCCCTCGCGACTTCCGTCGCTTGAGGCTCTGTCCAAATCTTTGATTTGGTAAACAGAACCCATGCACAGCTTGCCCAAGAGAGTGGGCGTAAGCCCCATCTCGATTGGCTGCAAGCCACTGCTGCCTTGCCGAAAGCGAAAAATCCTGCGTCACTCAATTTCGTTTTTCACTTCCGGCGGCGCCCGACATACTTTTCAGTATGCAACACTCAACAGCAAGGTTGATATCCTTGCTTTCGCGGCTGTATGAAAGATTAAACCTGGATTATAATTATGGAAAAACTCACCATCCTAATAACATTTTGACGTAGGATTTCTCTGTGCTTTTCCCTTTAAACAGAAGAAGCAAGAAGCCTCTGTCGCCCCCGCTACTTCAGAAGGCACATTAAATATTATTATCATATTTCAATGCGCCTGTCAATATATTTTTTTGTTTTCCAGGTAAAATCGAAGTTCAAGCACGACTGTTCAGGAAGGTAGAAGCCCAAGGCACACCTATTTGCCGCGATGATTCACAGCATCGGCCAGATATAGCAATCGTTCGATGCAAATCCTAACGACTCCAACGCGACGTCGTGTCGCGTTCCGTCTGGTGCGACATCCATGTCGCACCCACGGATTAGCCAGATTTGCGATTGCTTATCTGGTAAGCGAAGCTGTTCAATCCATCGCTTACAAATAGCCATGCCTTGGGCTTCTACCTCCCTGAACAGCAACGAAATAGTCATCGGAAAAACCAGCGAACCGCTTCGGCGCAAATCAGGCCGATTATCCCCCCCGCTATGACGTCCGTCACGTAATGGGCTTTCAGATATACCCTGGAGAAGCCCATAAGGCCCGCGTAGCAGAAGGCGCACAGAGCCACCCATGGGCTGACCATGGCCAGTATCCTGGCGCAGGCCACGGAAGAAGCCGTGTGCCCCGAAGGGAAAGAGAAGCTGGTAGGCGCCGGTATACCCATTTTCACCGGGCCGTGGGTGATGAAAGGCCGGGGCCTGCGGAAGATATGTTTGAGTATACCTTCCCCCAGCAGCGTGGTGAAAAGTAGGGTAATCAGACACAGCTCCACCGTCCTGCGGTAAGCCGGGAAGCACATGAGTATGAAGCAGGCCAGCAGCCAGATCATACCAAGGTCCCCGCTGCGGCTCACAAAACGCATATACTTATGCGAAAAACTCTCCTGGGAAAAACGGAGAGTAAAATCATATATTTTCCGGTCGAAACCTTTCAGCCAACCCATACCCGCACCTATTCGCCATGTGTCTGAAACAGAGGGGGACGGCTTTCCGTCCCCCCGCGTCAAAGCGTTTATTTGACTTCGACAGTAGCGCCGGCTTCTTCCAGCTTGGCTTTGACCGACTCGGCTTCTTCCTTGGAGACCTTCTCCTTCACGGGCTTAGGCGCTCCGTCAACCAGATCCTTCGCTTCCTTGAGCCCAAGGGCCGTCAACTCGCGGACCACTTTGATCACGTTGATTTTCTTTTCCCCGGCCGCAGCCAGGATGACGTCAAACTCGCTCTGCTCTTCGCCGGCGTCGGCCGCGGCGGCGGCGCCTGCCGCGGGAGCTGCTGCTATGGCAACGGGAGCGGCGGCGGATACGCCGAACTCCTCTTCAAATGTCTTCACCAGTTCATTGAGTTCCAGGACGGTAAGGCCTTTTACGAGTTCGATAATATCGGTGATCTTTGACATGATATATCCTCCTTATTTATGCGGTGTTCGTGCAGATCTACGCCTGCTTCATGCTGATTTTTCCTGTGTCTTGCGATAATCTTCCAGCGCGTACCCGAATTTGTTGATGGGTCCCTGCAGTACCCGTACCAGACCGGTGAGCGGCGACTGCAGCAATCCGGCGACTTGCGCCAGCAATGCTTCCCTGGACGGCAGATCGGCCAGCGTTTCCGCCATCTTTGGCCCGAAGCCCTTCTTCTCCAGTATCCCGCCTTTAAGCACCAAGTGCGGATGGGTCCTGGCGAATTCCTTCAATATTTTAGCCGCGCTTGCCGGATCGCCCATGCTGAAAGCCCATACGGTGGGCCCGGTCAGGTATTCCGCTACATCCTCGACGCCGGACTGCTCCGCGGCGATCTTACCTAAGGTGTTCTTCATCACCTGAAGATCCACGTCCGCATTGCGGAGCTGCGCCCTCAGCCCGGTAAACTCTTTGACGGTAACGCCCCGGTAGTCGGCCAGAATGACCGATTGAGCTTTGTCCAGTTTTTCCTTAATTCCCGCGACCATTTGTTCTTTTTCTTCACGGCTGCCCAAACAGACTCCTCCTTTCCCATAAAATGAAACCCTCCGCAGACACACGGAGGGATCGGAATCAACTGTCACGGCAAACATAGTTTCGCCGTTGTCCCAATACCCACCTCGGCAGGCCGGCTTAGAGCCGATTACATCCTTAAGATACCTGCTGTCTACGGCATATTGACTTGTCTTTTTGGCTCCTGACGGACATCTGCGCCCATGCGCTTTTCGGATAGCAGATTGGAGTCCGTAGGACTGCCGCTTCCTCAGCTGACGACTTTGAGGGGGCTGATCCTTACCGCCGGGCTCATGGTGGTGGACAGGGCGACGCTCCGTATATACTGCCCCTTTGCCCCGGCAGGCTTAGCCTTGTTGATGGTATCGGCCATGGTACGGAAGTTTTCCATCAGCTGATCCTCCTGGAAAGAGGCCTTGCCGATGACCACATGGATGATACCTGTCTTCTCTACGCGGTACTCTACTTTACCTGCCTTGATCTCGGCGACGGCTCTGGCCACATCCATGGTGACGGTACCGACCTTGGGGTTGGGCATGAGCCCTTTCGGCCCAAGGAGCTTCCCTAGTTTACCTACCGCCCCCATCATATCCGGCGTAGCCACGGCTACGTCGAAGTCAAACCATCCGCCCTGTATCTGCGCGACGAGGTCGTCGTCGCCGACGAAGTCGGCCCCGGCGTCCTGGGCTTCCTTGGCTTTGTCGCCCTTGGCGAAGACCAGTACCTTTTGCGTCTTCCCCGTACCGTGAGGCAGCACTACGGCGCCCCGTACCTGCTGATCGGCATGCCGCGGATCGATGCCCAGGCGGAAAGCCAGATCAATGGTTTCGTCAAATTTAGCGCTTGCCAGCTCTTTCACGAGATGGATCGCGTCGGCCGGGTCGTATAATGCATCCTTATCGACTTTCTTCGCGGCGTCCTGATAACGTTTTCCGTGCTTTACCATTTGATCACTTCCTTTATGCTTGGCTTAATCCGTGATTTCGATGCCCATGCTGCGGGCCGTGCCTTCAACCATACGCATGGCCGCTTCAATGGAAGCGGCATTCAAGTCTTCCATCTTCGTCTCGGCTATCTCCCTGACCCTGTCCCGGGGCACTTTCGCAACCTTTACCCGGTTCGGCTCCCCCGAGGCGGTCTCGATCCCGGCCGCTTTCTTCAATAACACTGCCGCGGGCGGGGTCTTGCAAATGAATGAGTAGGAATGATCCGCGTAGACCGATATCTCCACCGGGATGATCAAGCCGGCCTGCTTTGCCGTCCTCTCATTGAACTCTTTGCAGAACTGCATGATATTTACACTATGCTGACCAAGCGCCGGTCCCACCGGAGGGGCGGGGTTCGCTTTTCCCGCGGCGCACTGCAGCTTAATGAATCCGATTACCTTTTTTGCCATGTCCGTTACACCTCCTCTGAAATAATGTGTGGTATATAACGAGCTTTTTCATTCGAAACCGAACGGCAGCTCTCCCACCCGAAATGAATCAGTCCAGTTTCTGGACTTGCCCGAAATCCAGCTCGACCATAGTCTCCCGGCCAAACATACTGGCCATGACCTTGATCTTGCCCTTATCCGCGTTTATGTCCTGAACGGACGCGTCCAGGCCCTGAAACGGCCCGGAGGTGATGCGCACCCATTCGCCTAATTCGAATTCCACTTTCGGCCTCGCCTCATCCATGCCCATATAGCGTAATATCTGCGAAGCTTCTTCCTCTTTCAGAGGTATAGGCCTGTTGCCCGCGCCCACAAACCCGGTGACGCCGGGGGTGTTGCGCACCACGTACCAGGTCTCGTCGGTCATGATCATCTCGACCAAAACATATCCCGGGAACATTTTACGATGATTGATTTTCCGCTGGCCGTCTTTATACTCGACCTCGTCGTCCATGGGCACCATGATCCGGAATATCTTGTCCTCGACATTCATGGATTCCATTCGCTTCTCCAGGTTGGCCTTCACTTTGTTTTCATAACCCGAGTAGGTATGAATAACATACCAGTCTTTATCCATGTTATCCGCCTATCTCAAGATCAGGTTCATCAAAGCGCCGACGCCTGAATCCAGGATATAGATAAATAGCGCCACCACAAGGCTCACGCCGATGACGACGGCGGTATATACCGCCAGATCGCGTTTGCCCGGCCAATGGACCCTTTTCATCTCCTGGATCGTGTTGCGGAAAGTCCTCTTGAGCCTTGTGAACAGGTTCGGTTTCTCGCCCTTTGCGACTGCCATACTTCTACACTCCTACTCCGGTCTTATCTGGTCTCCCGATGAACGGTCTGTGTCTTGCAGAACTTGCAATACTTCTTCAGCTCCAGCCTGTCCGGATTGTTCTTCTTATTCTTGTCGGTCGTATAATTTCTTTGCTTGCAGTCGGTACAAGCCAGGATGATATTTGATCTGTTTTCCTTCGCCATACTACACCTCCCGATACGGTAATGCTGCTCTACGCGGATCGCTGCCCGGCGTTTTACCCACAGCAAAAAGACTTTATCACAAGGAGAAGCCGCTGTCAAGAAATTTCATCGATTCCGCTTGACAGAAATGTTTCAGTTCGCGGGAGCAGGACTCAGGGTGCGCCTATTTACCGCGATGGTTCACGGTTTCAGCCAGATATAGAAATCGTTCGACGCAACTCCTACCGCCTACAACGCGACTTCCGTGTCGCGATTCCGTCTGGCGTGACATCGTGTCACGCCTACGGATTTGCCAGATTAGCGATTTCTTATCCGGCAGATAAAACCGTTCAATCCATCGCGTGCAAACAGCCACACCCTGAGTCCCACTCCCGTGGATAGTAATACAGAAAAACAGGCCGATCAGGTCGCGGCTAACTTGCCTTCTTTCTCAAGCTTATCGCTTATATCCTTCCGGAGGGCTTTCTTATCGATTTTGCCAATGTCGGTGAGAGGCATGGCGTCGATGATCTCGAGCCTTTCCGGCCACATGAGCTTACCCACCTCCAGGCCTTTGAGATAATCGATCATCTCATCGAAGGTCAGGGAAGTCCCGGGCTTCGGTATCACATAAGCGCAGGCCCTCTCGCCCATATACGGATCGGGCATCCCGATGACGGCGATCTGGGCTATGGCAGGGTGATTGACCAGCACATGCTCGATCTCCTGGGGCGCCAGAGTCTCCCCGCCGCGCTGGATGATGTCCTTCCTGCGGCCGGTGATGTATATATAGCCTTCCTCGTCGATCTTCCCCAAGTCTCCGGTCTTATAGTATCCGTCTCGCGTAAATATCTCACGGTTATTTGGCGACTTGAAGTAGCCGGTAAATACGGAGGGCCCTTTTACCACCAACTCCCCGGTAGAGCCGGAGGGGAGCTCCTCTTCGTTTTCGTCCACCACGGTCCAGCGGTTCCCCGGCACCATGGATACGCCTACGGAGGTAAGGGATTTTTCCATGGATTCGCCGATGATATGCTTTGTGGAAGGCCCCTCGCTGGAGCCGTAGCCACTCCAGTAGAAGGTGCATCCGATCTTCTGGCAGAACTCATACGCCTTCGCCGCCACATCGGGGCCCAGAGCGGCGCCGGAGGTCATGAAAGACTTCAGGGAACTCAGGTCATAAGAGTAGAGGTCCGGGAAATCCAGCATTCCGATAAACTGTGTCGGCACCACCCTCAGCACGGATACCTTCTGTTGGCTGACGGCGGCCAGTATATCCGCGGTCTTATACTTTCTGGTGATGACAAGGGTGTTTCCCTGCCATATATTTCCTCCAATCGCGCCGTCCAGAGCCATGGAATGCCCGATGGGGGTGCAGAGATAAAATATGCTGTCGGCGCCAAATCTCGCGTTGGTGGCGCGGACGTTAGCCAGGTAGCTGTTGTGCGTACGGGGCACCGCTTTGGATAAACCGGTAGTCCCGCCCGTGATGAGCAGATGGGCTACGTCGTTTGGGTCGGGGCGGAAACGATCCAGATAATCCGCCGGATGGCCCGCCGCCTCCGCTTTCCTGATGATCTCATCGTAGGAAAACGTATCGTCGGGGGAGCCGTAGTTCGCCACCGGGTCGCCGCTTTCCATCAGATACACGACCTTGATGGGCTTCTTGGCGGATTCCACCAGCGGCCTGACCATGTGGGGGAATTCCTTGCTGCCGTCCCTTTCCGCTACGATCCATGCCGACGGCTCCGTCAGCTCGATGATATAGGATATCTCAACCCTACCCATGGACGACACCGCCAGCACCGGGATGGCGCCGATCTTCTGGCAGGCTATGTAAGATACGATGAATTCGTGCTTGTTTGGTATCTGGATGAGTACCCTGTCGTGCTTCTTGATCCCTATATCCAGCAGCGCCGCGGCAAAGGCATTGATCATCCTTTGAAACTGGGCGTAGGTCAACCGTTTACCTTCGTCGATGATCGCGGTTTTATCCGGGTGCCGGCCGACGAGTTCGTCAAAGCTGTCGCCTATCGTCTGCGTCCCCCACCAGCCTTCGGCAGTATACTTCTCAACTATTTCCCGGGGATAGGGCGTAAACCCTGCCAGGTAACTTTGATTTTCCATTATCTGCCTCCCTCATAAAACCCGGTTTGCTCAAAAAAACTGTATTACATCATGCCTAAAAAGTCAAGTTTCTGCGATGAAAAAAGCCCCGCTCAAACATCTTGAAGTGGGGCTCTTTGCCTTACAGATATAAATAACTCTACTCGATGACGGAAGCCACGACGCCGGAGCCCACGGTCCTGCCGCCCTCGCGGATAGCGAAGCGCAGCCCCTGCTCGATGGCGATGGGCGTGATCAGCTCGATGGTCA
>WRIW01000011.1 GCA_009782505.1 Clostridiales bacterium | reverse complement strand
GTTCTTATTTTTTATCGCGCCCCAGACGGTTCGGCAAATCGCTGCTGCTGGATACCATAAGCGAAGTATTCAGTGGAGATAAAGAGCTTTTCAAAGGTCTTTGGATCTATGATTCGGATTATGATTTCCCGAAGCATCCGGTACTCAGGATGGACATGAGCAATATCGCCAACGAGACGCCTGAAGCCCTCAAGTTCTCCCTGTCCGACGAACTGACCGAACGCGCCCGGGAAGAGGGGCTGGACGTTGCCGGCGGCATGCCGTCGGATCTATACAAAAAGCTGATTATCGGTTTATATAAGAAGTACAATCAAGGCGTCGTCATCCTCATCGACGAATACGACAAGCCGATTTTGGATCATCTCCTTGATGTGGAAGCGGCGGAAGCGAACCGGGCTGTGATCCGGAGCTTCTATGGCGTGTTGAAGTCCTTAGACCCGTATATCCGGCTTACCTTCATCACCGGCGTGTCAAAATTTACGAAAACGTCCATCTTCTCCGAGCTAAACAATCTACTGGACGTCACCATGCTGGAGAAGTACGCGAATATCTGCGGGATACCCGTCGAAGAGTTGGACAAACATTTCCATGAATACATCGAAGCCCTGGCGCTCAAGCCCTACTTCAAGCGTTTCGATAACCTGCATGACGAGATATTAGCCTGGTACGACGGTTACTCCTGGGACGGGCAAACGCGGGTAATCAACCCCTTCGGGCTGCTCAGCTTTTTTGCCCAGGAAAGGTTCGCGAGCTTCTGGTATTCCAGCGGTTCGCCGAAATTCCTGATGGACATGATCAAGAGAAACCCGGACGCCTACGCGGAGGTCAGGGATTTTATCATGGGCGAATGGGAGATGGACAACTTCGACGTGGGAAACATCCAGGCGGCGCCGCTGCTTTTTCAGACCGGGTACCTTACGGTAAAGGAAGTGGTTCATGGTCTGGGCTCAACCTCCTATCTACTAGAGATACCGAACTTTGAGGTCAGGGAGACATTTAACCTTCAGTTGACAGCCGAGTTGACAGAACAGGACTACGCCGTAGCCGGGACCGCGTACCGCAGAATACTGGACGCGCTTCAAAAAGGTGATTTGCGGCAAATGCTGACGATCCTAAAATCCCTCTACGCGGGTATCCCTTATCAGTTACACATCCATCAGGAGGCGTACTATCATTCGTTATTCTACGCGATGATGAACCTCCTTGGCTTCGATACAAGCGCGGAGGTAGCCACGTCTATGGGGCGGATCGACGCCGTGCTGGAAATCGCGGATAAAGTCTATGTCCTGGAGTTCAAGTACGAGGACTGCGCTCCCGACGCTGACGAGGAGACAAAAAGAAAGCTTTATGAAAAGGCGCTGGATGAAGGCGTCAGGCAGCTGGCGGACAGAGGTTACGCTGACAAATATATAGGGAGCGGCAGGGAAATCATACAGGCGGCTTTCGCGTTTCTGGGCCGGGATAATATAGAAATGAGGTTAGCCTGAGAGCATAATGGATAACGCCATCACGCAAAGAATAATTATTTGACATCATATGGCGCAACCGATATACTTAATGAAAATCATTATCGGCTTAGTTGAGAGGAAGTCAAAGGGGGATACGTCCCCTCCGGGTTACGAGCCGGCGCTGTCTCAGCAACCGTAAGCCCATTAGCGGGTCGGGCCCTGCATAAGCGCGCACCGCGAAGGGGCAAGTCGGGATACTCTCATCCGAAAGCCGAAGGAGTTTCACAGGAAGCTTAAATAAGACTTCCCGGGGAACGATGTGCTGCCTCTGAGGTTGGGCAGGCATAATTTATTTTTGTAGATTATGTCGGGGCCTTTTGGGCTTCCGGCGTTTTTTATTCAATCAATAAAATGAAGAGGTGCGACATGAAAAAAGGATTGTTGAGGAAAACCGTATCGCTGCTGCTGGCTGTATTGATGATGATTGCGATGTTGCCCGCGGCGATGGCTGCGGATGGTGTGGATGTTGATAATGAGTTGTTTGCCACCCTTGACTATATATTGGAAACCGTACCGGCGCCAAGATTTCATACAGATTCGTCGCGTAGCAATGAATGGGAAATACTGGCCCTCGCCCGTTCGGGGTATAAAGTACCCGAAATGTATTATGAAGGTTACTATGCTACCATTCAAAAAGAGCTCAAAGAAAACGGATTGGCAAATCTCAGATCGACGGATATCTCCAGAATTATCCTTGCATTAGCAGCAATCGGTGTGGATGTAGCTGATGTTGAAGGGCATAATCTTTTCGATCCCTTAATAGAGCCGGGATTTTTGGCAAACCCCGGTCTCAACGAAGCGATTTATGCCTTATTAGCGTATAAAGCCGGCGGTTATTTTGGTTCACCGGCTGATTTAAAAAAGCTCATCCAATCCATTGTTGATGCAGAATTATCAGGCGGTGGTTTCTTATTATGGGGGGCTGATCCGGAACCGGATACGACGGCTATGGTTATACAAGTTTTTGCTCTATATGAGGACATTGTTGATGAGATAGATAATGAAATCATATCACGGTCAATTGATATGCTATCAACCATGCAAGTTTCTGGGGGTGGATACAAATCCCCGGATTCTGAATGGGACGGTTGGGTATTCCCCGGGAGTGTTTGTGCAGAAAATAACGCTCAAGTTATCCTTGCGGCGACAGCTTTAGGTAAGGATCCAACAGGAGAAGAATTTACATTTAACGATGAGCCGTCGAGTAACCCGGTATCAAGCTTGCTGGAGTTTTATCAACCCGGAGGAGGGTTTGTTTATGTGGATTCATTCTCCGGGGCGCGAGTTGTCAATGCGATGTCAACTCAGCAAGCGTCGCATGCATTAATCGCATATTCGCGCTATAAAAATAGCGACAATCAATTATATGATATGGATGATTGTTCGAAAGAGCTCCAAGAAATAACGGATGTCAATCGAGACGTCCTAGCGTCCATTATCGATAAGGCGGAATCGTTATCAGCGTCAGGGTATACCAGCTTGACGTGGAAGAATATGAATGAAAAACTAATGGAAGCAAAGACCGTCTTTACAGATACTGATGCTACCCAAGCAGAAATCAATATCGCCGCAAGCGATTTGCTTTTTGAAATCAACAGTCTAATATTAGCAGGTGGTTCCGGCGAAGATAGCGATCCGTTCGTCGTATATGTTACTCTCCAGGGATTAGACACGAATGGTGAAAACGAAGAGCTGTGGTTGAGCGCTACAGTGACTGATTTACATGAAAGCGCTACAGTCGCTGATGTCATCATGCAAGCTTTGTTTTCCGCAGGATATCAGCAAACCGGCGCGAAAGCGGGATATATCAGTTCGGTGACTAAGCCCGGAGGTAACTCGTTAGCGGAATTTACTTATGGCCCTGATTCCGGTTGGCTATATAAAGTAAACGAAACTCTGATTATTGCCAGTGTAAATACTGTTCGGATTAATAATGGGGACTCAATACTTCTCTACTATACGAAAGATTTTAAAAAAGATCGGGACGCCAGCCAGTTTGCCGGCGACGACTTCTACGCAAATGAAGATAGCAACACAGTCTCCTCCACCGTATCCGTTTCCGCTGCTGTCACAGGCAACACCGCCGTGGCGGTGGTTGACAGCGCGAAGATCACCGACGCCATCAAGGACGCGCTGGATAAGCTGAAAGACGCTTCGGACAAGGACGCGGCGGCGGAGGTAGTCGTCAGCGTCACCGGCATAGCCGGGGCGGCGTCCGTGCAGGCGGAGATCAAGGCGGAGAGCCTGAAAGCCATCGCCGAAGCGAACGAGGGCAACGCCCAGCTCACCATCGAAAGCGGGATCGTCAGCCTGACCTTCGACGCCAAAACCCTGGCGGGTTTGGCTAAGGGGCTTGATAGTGGCGCCGCCGTATCATTCCTCATGGAAACCGTGGACGTCTCGACACTGGACCCGGACGCCCAGCAAATCGTCGGCGACAGCCCCGTGTTCAATCTCGCCATCACTGTCGGCGATACCGCGATCCACAACTTCGACGGGACAGTCACGGTGACGCTGCCTTATGACCCGCCCGCGGGGACCGACCCAGCCGCGCTTACGGTTTACTGGCTCGACGCAAGCGGGAACCCGGTACCCATGCAGAATGCCCATTATGACGCCGAGCATAAAGTATTTGTCTTCACCACCACGCACTTTTCCCTGTTCTTCATCGGCGCGGCGGCGCTGGCGGTAGACGACGCCGGCTGGGTCAATCCCTTCGCCGACGTCAGGCCGGGGGACTGGTTCTACGATGTGGTCAAGTATGTGTATACGAACGGCTTGATGGCGGGGACGGACCCGGCGCTCTTCAGCCCGAATGTGGCTCTGACCCGGGGCATGGCGGTCACCGTGCTGCACCGGCTGGCGGGGAGCCCTGGCGAAAGGGTAACCGCTGCGGAAGGCGGCGGGCAGTACTCCGATGTGGAGGAAGGCGCGTATTACTATGACGCGGTGAATTGGGCGGCTTCAAAAGGCGTCGTTGCCGGCTACGGCGGCGGCCTCTTTGGCCCGGAGGACGACATCACCAGGGAGCAGATGGCGGCTATCTTGTTGAATTACGAGTTGAGTACAGGCAATATCCCGCAGGATATCCTCATGGACAGGATGTTTGCCGATTGGTATAGCATCGACGATTGGGCGAAAAACGCGGTAAACAGGCTCACCATACAGGGCCTGCTCAGCGGGAAGCCGGGCAACCTCTTTGACCCGAAGGGCAACGCCACCCGGGCTGAGTTTGCCGCGATACTCACGCGGTATATCGAGCGATTAGGCAAATAAGGAAGAAGACATGATTGACAGCCCGCGGAAGCAGATATGTAGGATATTTGTTGCCCGCGGGCTTTAACTTTCTGGTATCATAGCAGTATCGGACGAAATGGGAACAGGCGTCGGGGGGAAGGTATGATTAGAAAAATCAACTTGCGTGTCTTGGCACTCGCTCTGGGAATCGGGCTGGTCGTGTCAGGGCCCGCGGCTGAGCCGGTATCCGCGCTTAGCGGAGCCGGCTTAAGCGCGGCCCTTAAAGCTACGGCGGAATATGTACACAAGACAGTGGAAAATCCGCAAATCGACATGACCGGCGGGGACTGGGCTATACTCGGGCTGGCGCGGAGCGGGTATACAGTCCCGCGTTCCTATTATGATAGATACTACAGAAACGTCGAGAAATATGTCAAAGACAACAAAGGCGTCCTGGACGAGCGGAAGTATACGGAGTACTCCAGGGTCGTCATCGGCTTGACGGCGGCGGGATTCGACCCGAGGGACGTAGCCGGCTACGACTTGACTGAACCCCTGGGCGACTTCGAGAAAACCATATGGCAGGGCTTAAACGGCCCCATCTACGCCCTCATCGCCCTGGACGGCGCCGGCTTCGACATGCCGGAAAGCAAGGGCGCCGCCAAGCAGGCTACGAGGGATATGTACATCGCGGAGATACTGGGCCGGCAGCTTGCCGACGGCGGCTTTGCCCTGAGCCAGACGGCTACGGCTTCCGACCCGGATATCACGGCTATGGCTCTACAAGCCCTCTCGAAGTATCAGGACAGGGCCGACGTGAAAGCCTCCGTCAGCCGCGCCCTTAGCTGCCTTTCCCTCATGAGGGGCGGGGTCGGCGCCTGGAGCGGGGAAAGCGTCGAGAGCGTAGCCCAGGCCATCGTAGCCCTGTGCGAATTGGGGCTGGGGATAAGCGACGCCCGATTTGTCGTGGAGGGAATGACCTTGGCGGATAAGCTGATGGAGTACGCCGTCGTAGGTGGGGGTTTCGCGAAAACCATAGGCGGCGTCGTCAATCAAATGTCCACGGAGCAGGCGTTGTATGCTTTGGCAGCGATTTACCGAATGGAGAATGCGATGCCCGGCTTGTATGACATGAGGGACGTCGGCCTTATCCAGGCCCCAGCCAGCCCGGCTGGGGCTGCGGGGCAGGGGCTACCAGGCAAGCACGGGGACGTCAAGGTCATGCCGGTCACCGCGCCGGGAAAGAGCTTTGGCGACATACTGGGCTATGAGAACCGGGCGGATGTGGAAGCCCTGGCGGCCAGGGGTATCATCGGGGGGAAAAGCGAGGCGCGCTTTGAGCCGGAGGCAACCATGACCCGGGCGGAGTTCGCCTCCATCATCACCCGGGCTCTGGGTCTGACCCAAAGCGCCCCGGGCGCCTTCGACGATGTGAAGCCGGCCGACTGGTTCTATGAGAGCGTGGGGATCGCGTCTAAGTACGGCCTCGTCAACGGGGTCTCGGACAAAACCTTCAGCCCAGCCGGGCTCATCACCCGGGAGGAGGCGGCAGCGATGGTCGCCCGGGCGGCGGGTATCTGCGGGATGAGTATAAACCTCGACGAAGCGGCGGTCCGGGACATGCTGGCGCAGTTCGGGGATTACCGTATGGTATCAGGCTGGGCGCAGGGCGTGCTGGCATTTTGCTATAAGGAAAACATTCTCTCTCAGGATGTTTTCGAGATAAAGCCAAAGGAAGCGGTCACCCGGGGAGAGATCGCTGGGATGCTTCGGCGTATGCTGGAAAAAGCCGAATTGATCTAAGGAGGGCAGTCGTTATGCTAAGCAAAGTGCAGATAGCCAATGGATTCAGGAACCGTATGCATTGCTCCCAGCAGGTGCTGATGGAGTGGGCCGAGGAGCTGGGATACAGCCGGGAAGAAGCCGCCCGGATAGCGGGGCCATTCGGCGGAGGTTTCTTCCGCGGAGATACCTGCGGCGCGGTATGCGGCGCCATGATCGCCATCGGTATGAGGCACGGCAACGGGGAGCCCGGGGATACGGAGCAGGACGACGCCATGCAGGCGAAAGTGAAGGAGTTCCAGGAGGGGTTCACGGCACGCAATGGCAGCACCATGTGCCGCGACCTCATCGGCTATGATTTCGCCAAGCCAGAGGAGCGGGCGGAAGCTTTCGCAAGCGGCAGGCTCACAGACATATGCCCCAAGCTGGTGCAGGACGCCTTAGAGATACTGGAAGAAATCATGTGACAACGCCCGCGGGCCGGACCAAGGCGGCCGGTGAACCATCGCGGTAAATTGGCGCGCTCGGATCCCCGCCTACGGTAACTGTTTCCTTACGTTGATTTTACAGTGCATGGTGTAATAATCGCCGGCTATGTGCTATTATTGATGATATGTTGATCGTTAGTTTTGACGCGGTGGGCGACGATGAGTTTGAAGCCTTGGCGCGGTACCCGGCTTTCTCGGCATTATCCGCGCAGTCTGCGGTATTCCGGGGCGTAACCGGCGTGTATCTGAGCAATACCTATCCGGTGCACGTCTCGGTGGCTACCGGCGCCTTGCCGGGGATCCACGGCGTGACCACCAATACCGAGCCTTTTCCCGCGCGGCAGCCGTATTGGCTCTACCGGGAAGACGGCATACGGGCGAAGACGATCTGGCAAGCCGCTGCTGAGGGCGGCGTTGATACAGCCGCAGTCTTCTGGCCGGTCACCGCGTACTCGAAAACCATACGCTACAATGTCCCAGAGGTGGCGGCGCGCCCGGGGAAAAGCCAGCTGCTCACCAGCCTCCGGGCCGGGAGCAAAGGGCTGCAGCTGAAGCTGTTCCTGCGGCACAGAGCGCTCCTTGAAGGCTTGCGCCAGCCTGCCCTGGACAGCTTCGCCACGGCTTGCATGGCGGATATACTACGGGAGTATAAGCCGGGGCTGGCCATGATACACCTGACGGCTTATGATTCCATCTGCCACGACCACGGCAAGGGCAGCGATGCCATCGAGACCGCTTTCGCGTCCCTGGACAGGAACCTGGCACTGCTCCTTGAAGCCGCCGGGGAAGACAGGGACGTCATTGTGTTTTCCGACCACAGCCAGGTCAACGTACATACGGTCCTTGACCCAAACGCCGCCCTGGTGGACGCCGGGCTTTTGGAGCGGGAAGGCGAGGCCTATCTGCCCGGGGAGAGCGGATGCTTCATCGAGTGCTGCGGCGGGTCCGCGTTTTTCCATCAGGGGGGCCTGAGCGCCAGGCGGATGGATGAGATCCGCGAGGAGCTCAGCCGGGGCGAAGGCTTCCGCCGCTTCCTCACCGACGGGGAGATGCGCGAGTCCGGCCGGGAGAGCGAGGCATTTGGCTTCTGCGCGGAGGCGGGCTACTGCTATGAGGCCTTCGGGTCAGGGCATAAGGCGAACCACGGCTATCCCCTGGATATGCCGGATTATCAGGTGTTTTTCATGATAAGAGGCTCGGGCGTGGAGCCCGGCTCCGCCCAATGGGGCGGCAGGCTGACGGATGTGACGCGGCTGGCTGCCGAGCGCCTGGGCCTGGGTATGGACGACACAGGCTTTATTTAGCGATGAAAAGAGAAATCTATAGGGGAGTGATGAGGCATGGGGGAGACAAAACAGGAGAAAAACGGGAAAGCTAAGATAAAGCTGTCCCGGGAAGAAAAAAGCTGGATCATGTACGACTGGGCGAATTCCGCGTACGCGACCATCATGATGGCGGCTGTGTTTCCGATTTACTTCACGAATGTGGCCGACGGCGCCGGGCAGTCCGGGGACTACTGGTGGGGGATAGGCACCTCGGCGGCGATGATCGTCGTAGCGCTTTGCGCCCCGGTGGTAGGGGCCTTGTCCGACTTCATCGGATACAGGAAAAAGCTCTTTACCCTGTTCTTCGCCCTGGGGGTCGGCTTTACCCTGGCAAGCGCTTTCGTTAACCAGTGGGCCTTTTTGCTCATCGGTTACGCCCTCTCCCATGTTGGCTTCTCCGGGAGCTGCCTGCTCTACGACAGTTTCCTCGCGGACGTCACCGAGCCGGAGCGAATGGATACCATATCGGGATACGGCTTCGCTTTCGGCTACATCGGAGGCAGCACGATACCTTTCCTTGTCAGCATCGCCCTGATCACTTTCGGGGAAAGCTTCGGCATAGGGACTACGCTGGCGATCAGGATATCCGTCGCATTGACCGCTGTATGGTGGGGTTTGTTTACCATCCCGTTTTTCACCGACGTCCATCAGCGTTTCGGCGTGGAGAAACCGAAATCCCAGGCTGTGGCCCGGGTCGCTTTCGCATCGGTCATCCATACCGCGAAGGAGATTTTCCAGGACAAACAAATCTTCTTTTATGTACTTGCGTATTTTTTCTACATCGACGGCGTGGGGACTGTGATCAACATGTCCACCAGCTATGGCGCGACCCTGGGGCTGGATACTACCAGCATGATCCTGGCTTTGCTGGTCACGCAGCTCGTGGCTTTCCCGTGCTCCATATGGTTTTCCACCCTATCCAGGCGGTTTGGCGCCCTTCAGATGATACGGGCGGCGATCTGCGAGTACCTGCTTATCTGCATCGTGGGCTTTTTCATGGGCTTCGGGCTGGAGGAAGGCTGGTTTGGCGTAAGTACCGCGGTCACCTTGTTTTGGATACTTGCCGTGATGGTGGGGACTGTGCAGGGGGGCATACAGGCGATCTCCCGCTCGTATTACGCCCGGATGATCCCGCCGGAGAAGTCCGGCGAGTTCTTCGGCTTCTTCGATGTCTTCGGCAAGTTTGCCGCTGTACTGGGGCCCCTGCTCTACGCCGTCACGAAGGGTATCACGGGGCGGAGCTCCCTGTCCATCCTGTCCATCGTCCTCCTGTTCCTGGCGGCGCTGGTCATACTCACCGCCGGGCGCAAGCATTTCAAGGCTTCTGAATAAGATAAACACATTGTGCCACCGGATGAAAAAAGGTATAATATCCATAGGGCGCGCGGGTTTTGGACCATAAGTTTAGCTCGCCATGTGAAGGGGTCGGTATAATGCTCGAAATCATCATATTCGCTTCCGGACGGGGCAGCAACCTGATGGCAATCCAGGAGGAGATCGAAAGCGGGCGCTTGAAAGGCAATATCCGCGCGGTCATCAGCAATAAGGAAGACGCGCCGGCGCTGTCCTTCGCACAAAGCAAAGGCATCAACGCGATCTGGATCGACCCGAAGGCCGAAGGGGGCCGCCGCGGCTTTGAGCGCAAAGCCCTTCAGGAGATCGGGCGCATCGGCTCCGACTGCATCGCCCTGGCGGGATATATGCTTATCCTGAGCGGGGAGTTTATCCGGGATTACGGCAAACCTATCTTAAATATCCATCCGGCCCTGCTTCCTTCTTTCCCGGGGGCGACCGCCCAGAAGGACGCCATCGAGTATGGGGTGAAGTATAGCGGATGCACGGTGCACTTCGTGGATGAGGGCGTGGATACGGGCCCCATCATCGCTCAACGGGCGGTGCCGGTATTGGACGCCGACGATGTAGAATCCCTGAGCGCCAGGATACTGGCGGAGGAGCATAAGTTATACCCGGAGGTGCTGACGCTTATGGCCCAGGGGAGGATACACCTCATCGACCACAAGGTGTATATCGACTTGCTGGACGAGCGGAACTATTTCCGTTAAAGTTACGTCGATATAGAGTAGCGCATTAGGCAAAACCGATCAGCTGCGTCGCCTCTGGGCTTTGGGCGTAGCTCATCTTATGAAAAACGGGGGATAGAGAATGATGAAGAAGAGGGCCCTGCTGAGCGTGTCGGACAAGACCGGGGCTGTGGAATTCGGTCGTGCGCTGACGGAGCTGGGATTTGAGCTGGTATCCACCGGCGGCACCTATCAGGCTTTGGAGAAAGCGGGGGTGCCGGTGACCGCGGTATCGGACGTGACCGGCTTCCCTGAGATCATGGACGGCAGGGTGAAGACCCTTCATCCGAAGATTCACGGCGGTATACTTGCGCGCCCCATCCCCGCCCACTTGCAGGTGGCGGAGGAGCTGGGGATCGGGCTCATCGACGTCGTAGCGGTGAATCTCTACCCCTTCCGGGAGACCATCGCTAAGGAAGGGATCAGCCGGGAAGACGCTGTGGAGCAAATCGATATCGGCGGCCCCGCCATGGTAAGGGCGGCGGCGAAAAACCACGAGCGGGTGGCGGTCATCGTAGAGCCGTCAGACTACGCTGCTGTCGTAGCCGAACTGAGGGAGAACGGGATTATTTCCAGGGAAATAAAAGAGAGGCTCGCGGCGAAAGCTTTCCGCCATACGGCGGAGTACGACGCTTGCATAGCCGAATACTTGGGAGCGTAGCGGAGCAAGGGGTAAAGTGGAAATGAAAGTACTTATCGTGGGGAGCGGCGGCCGGGAGCATGCCCTGGCCTTGAAGCTGAAGCAAAGCCCGAAGGTGGAGAAGCTGTACTGCGCTCCCGGCAACGCCGGCATAGGGGAGGCGGCTGAAACCGTGGATATCGGGGTCGCGGACATACCGGCCCTGGTGAAGTTTTGCGCGGACAATGCCATAGACTATGTGGTGGTCGGACCGGAGCTGCCCCTCACCCTTGGGCTGACGGACGCCTTGGCAGCCGCCGGCGTCAGGGCCTTCGGCCCGACGAAGGAAGCGGCCCGCCTGGAGGGCAGCAAAGCCTTCGCTAAGGACTTCATGAAGCGCCACGGTATACCCACCGGCGCTTACGCCGTATTTCACGCCGGGGAGGCGGATAAGGCGAAGGCTTTCGCGCGCGGGCTGCCGGGCCCGTGGGTGGTCAAGGCCGACGGCCTCGCCGCGGGCAAAGGCGTACTGATATGCCAATATATGGATGATACCGACAAAGCCATCGAGGAGATATTAGATAAGAAAGCCTTCGGCGACGCCGGGAACGCTTTGGTGATCGAGGAATACCTGGACGGGGAAGAGCTCTCCCTCATGGCGTTTTCCGACGGGAGTACGGTAGTGCCTATGCTCACCGCCCAGGATCATAAGCGTATATTCGACCACGACGAAGGCCCGAATACGGGGGGCATGGGCGCGTATGCCCCGGCGCCCGCCGGCACGCCGGAGCTGGTGCGGCAGGCTTGCAGGGATATCCTCGAGCCCGTAGTCGCCGGCATGGCTGCCGAGGGGCGGGTGTTTCGCGGCGTCCTGTACGCGGGGCTGATGCTCACGGAGCGAGGCCCCATGGTGCTGGAGTTCAACGCCCGCTTCGGCGACCCGGAGGCGGAAGTCGTGCTGCCTCTGCTGGAAAATGATTTGCTGGATATCCTGGAAGCATGCTCCGACGGTGGGCTGGAGCGAATGCCCATCCGCTGGAAAGACGGCAGCTGCGTGACCGTTGTGCTGGCCGCTGCCGGATACCCCGGCAACCCTCGCGGCGGGGACGTCATCCGGGGCCTGGGCCAGACGCCGCCCGGGATCACGGTCTACCACTGCGGTACCGCGCTGGATGCGCAGGGCCGTATGGTCACCGCCGGGGGCCGCATACTTTCCGTGACTGCCCCAGGGCAAACCTTGCGGGAAGCCGTAGACCTGGCGTATACCGGCGTCGGCGCCGTCGGCTTCGATGGCTGCCAGTACCGGCGGGACATCGCGAAAAGGGCCCTGCCGGGCGCCAAGTAGCGATAAGCGCAAAGCCGCGGCAGTCCTACGGACTCCAATCTGCTAACCGAAACGCTCAAGGGCGCAGATGTCCGTCAGAAGCGAAACAGACAAGCGAGCAGGAGGTTTTATAATATTATGCCTATACGTATACCGGACAATTTGCCGGCCGCTACCACATTAAGCAACGAGAACATCTTTGTCATGTCCGAAGAAAGAGCATATCACCAGGATATACGGCCCCTCAAGGTCGCGATCCTCAACCTTATGCCCACGAAGATCGCCACGGAGACGCAGTTGCTCAGGCTTCTTGGCAATACCGCGCTCCAGGTGGACGTGACTTTTCTGCACTCCATATCCCATGTGAGTAAAAACACGCCGGAAGAACACCTGACCGCGTTCTACCATTCCTGGGAGGATATCCGAAAGGAGAAATTCGACGGTATGATCATCACCGGGGCGCCGGTGGAGGATCTGGACTTCCACGACGTAGACTACTGGGACGAGCTATGCGCGATCATGGAATGGTCGAAGGACCATGTCTACTCGACCTTGCACATCTGCTGGGGAGCGCAGGCGGCGCTGAACTATCATTACGGCGTGCCCAAGATACCGCTCTCGGAGAAGTGCTTCGGCGTATTTGCCCATCAGGCGTCCCGCCAATATGTACGGCTGCTGCGGGGCTTCGACGATATCTTCTTCTGCCCCCATTCCCGGCATACGACCATAGACCGCAAGGACGTCCTCGCCTGCGACAAGCTGGATCTGGTGGCGGAGTCCCGGGACGCCGGCGTCGCTATCGTCCGCGCCATGAATGGCCGCCAGGTGTACATCACCGGGCACTTTGAGTACGACCCGCTGACGCTAAAGAGCGAGTATGACCGGGATGTAGCCGCCGGGAAGCCCATCGCGGTGCCCCAAAACTATTATCCGGACGACGACCCGTCGAAGCTTCCCATCGTCCGCTGGCGGAGCACGGGGAACCTGTTCTTCGCGAACTGGCTGAACTACTATGTGTACCAGGAAACACCGTACGATTTGACGCAAATGAGGTAAAGGTGGTTACAATGAGCAAAACGTGGAGAAATGCATCGATAGCAGGCGTTTACCTGATCGTCGCCCTCATCGTCGCCTTCAGCGGCCTTGGGCTGGCGCGGCAGTACGCGCCTGAGCTCTTCTACGGCTTCAGGCAGGGCATAATGCGGCTGCCTGTGATCGAGAGGGCGAGCCTGAGCCTGCCGTCGCTGCCTCCCATGCTTTCCGGGGAAACGGCTTTACCCGCGGCCGGCAAAGACGCGCCGGAGGGGGAAGTGAAAAGCGCGGCCGTTAACGCCACCGCGCCCGAGCCGGAGCCGGAGCCGCCCCATCTCCCCGACGAGGAGGAGATGCGGGGCGTGTGGATCGCCACGGTATTCAGCATCGACTTCCCGAAAGCCCAAGGCAATGTGGAGAAGCAGAAGCAGGAGATCGTCGATATCCTAAACACGGCGAAAGAAGCCGGGTTGAATACGGTATTCTTCCAGGTGAGGCCCCACGGGGACGCCCTTTACCGATCAGACGTCTTCCCCTGGTCCCAGTACTTGACGGGGACGGCCGGGGCTGACCCGGGTTATGACCCTTTCGCCTTTCTGCTGGACGAAGCAGACCGGCGGGGCATCCGGGTCCACGCGTGGATCAACCCCTACCGCCTGACCATGGGTTCGGCGAGTAAGCCGGAAAACACCCATGATTTCCTGCCCGAAGGTTCGCCGGTGAAAGACCGTCCGGACTTGACCATGGCCTGCGGCGACGGAAGGCTCTACCTTAACCCCGGGGAGCCCGAGGCGATGAAGCTCGTGGTGGACGGCGTAGTGGAGATCATCAAAAAGTATAATGTGGACGGGATACATTTCGACGACTACTTCTATCCCAGCGATTTGTCCTATAACGACAGCGCGTCCTATGAGAAATACGGCAAGCCGGAGGGGCTATCCCTGGAAGACTGGCGGCGCAAGAATACCACAACGCTCATGAGGATGGTGAACGACGCCATCAAGGAGATACGCCCCGGGGTGGAGTTCGGCATATCCCCCAGCGGCATCTGGCAGAACAAAAGCAGCACGCCCCTGGGCTCCGATACCACAGGCTTCGAGAGCCACAACAGGATATTTGCCGACAGCCGCCTTTGGGTGACCGAGGAGATCGTGGACTACATCGTCCCCCAGATCTACTGGGCCATCGGCACAAAGGGCAGCGATTATGATATCCTTGTCCGCTGGTGGAGGAGCGTAGCCCTGGGCACCAATGTCAAGCTGTACATCGGGCACGCCGCCTACCGGGTAGGCGCGGAAGGCGCCTGGCAGAAGCCTACGGAGATCGGCAGCCAGATCGCCCTGAACCGGGCCTTGGGCGCCATCGACGGCAGCGTCTTCTACGGCTACAGCAAGATCGCGGAGAATGCCCTTGGGCTGCGGGATCAGCTGAAAGAGTTCTACGCGGACGAAGAAATCGCCCAATCGCTGAAGATAGCGTATCCGTCGTCGGGGAGCACGTTTGCCACGGAGAACTCCTATATCATCGGTTCGGCGGACCCCCGCTACCCGCTTACTTTGGACGGAAAGCCGGTGGAGCGCACTGTCAACGGTTACTTCAGCGTGTACGTGCCCCTCGCCGTGGGCAAAAATGAATTCGTATTCAAACATCAGGATGATGAGATCGCTTTCGTCTTAAATAGCAACCGCTCGCCCGCCGGCTCCGGCTCTACCGGCGGAGGAGGGGTCGCGCCGGAGCCTAAGCCGCCGCCGCTGACGAAGCCGCTGGTCTATGTGACCAAGGACGACCAAACCGTCGTACGCGCGGGCGCCTCCGCCAACGCGGAACGCCTCCAGCCCTTGAGGAAAGGCGTCAAAGGTTATGTGACGGCGGAGCTGAACGGCTACTATCTGATGGATTCGGGTAACTGGACGTATAAGCCCAACGTGGAGATATTGCAGAACGAGAGCCTGCCCCCCTGCGAGACGTCCTCCGCGTCCATCGGCCCGGTAAGCGGCGCGGTGGAAGTGAGCTTCGGCGTGCCCTACTTCACTTCGTACTATGTCAACGTCACCAACGACGGCATATGGCTGACCCTCCATAAGACAAAAGGGCAGTCGATAGCCAGGGCGGCCGGCGACCAGCTCTTCGGGGAGGTTCTGTTCAAGCAGGACGGGGATCACGCCGTGTACTATCTGCCTCTGCGCAAAGCAGGGCGGCTCTACGGCTATGAGGTCAAGTATGACGAGGCGAAAAAGCTCCTCACATTCCACTTCCGCAACCCCTTGCTGCTGACGCCCGGATGGCAAGCCGCGGCAGACCCCGCCTCCGCGCCTACGCCCCTTCTGCTGGCGGGGAAGACCATCGTACTGGACGCCGGCCACGGCGGCAAGGACAACGGCGCCACAGGCCCGGCGGGGAGCCGAGGCAAGCTGGAGAAAGACGTAAACCTCGACCTGGCATTGGCCTTGCAGAAGGAGCTGAAGGCAGCCGGGGCCGAGGTCATCATGGTCCGCACCGGGGATGTAAATGTGGAGCTGGAAGCCAGGGCGGAGTTCATCCGGGCGAAGAAGCCGGATCTGGCCATATCCCTGCACCGCAACTCCATGGGGGCGGGCAGCGACATCAGCAAGCACCAGGGGGTGCTGGCGCTCTACAGCCATAACCAGTCCGCGGCGCTAGCCGGGTACCTCCGGGACGCCCTGGTCAACGGTACCACCCACCATGACGGCGGCGTGCGCTGGCAAAGCCTGGCCGTGTGCCGCATAGAAGAGTGCCCTGCCGTCCTTCTGGAGCTGGGCTTCATCAGCAATCCTGCGGATTATGAGCGGATGAACCGTAAGTCCGTCATCCAGAAGGAAGCCAAAGCGATATTGCGCGGTATCATCGCGTACATGACTGACAGTTAGTGACGCGTCTTTTCGTTTCTGGCGACGCCCGCTTCCGACAAGGCAAACGCAACTTGCCAAGCTCCCTGGACAGATTCTGCAAATCATCGAGCTAATATCGACAAGAAGCCTAACGTCTCCAACACGACGTCGTGTCGTGTTCCGCCTAAGCTGACGTCCTGTCAGCTTTACGGCTTCCATGACGGATTATCTCGTGATTTGAGACGAAGCTGTCCAAAGTCGCTTTATCAAGTTGCGTTTGTCTTGCCGGTAGCGGACGCCGCCAGAAGCGGAAACAGAAGCCGGACGCCGCCAGAAGCGAAAAAGACGCGTCAGTTTATGTAGGCGTTGTCGTCAGCGATGGACTGCTCCTGCACCTTGCATAACTCCTGATACAAGCCGGGGACCTGGGATAACTCCTGATGGGTCCCCTGCTGTATGATGCGCCCTTCCTGGAAAACGAGTATACGGTCCGCCCGACGCACGGTGCTCAGCCGGTGGGCGATGACGATGATGGTGCGCTTACCGGCCAGGTCAGCGAGCGCCTTCTGGATGTCGGCTTCCGTTTTCACATCGACAGAAGCGGTAGCCTCGTCCAGTATGAGGAGAGGCGCGTTGCACAGTATGGCGCGGGCGATGGCTATCCTCTGCTTCTGGCCGCCCGAGAGCTTGGCGCCCCTTTCCCCCACCACGGTCTGATAGCCGTCGGGCATCTCCATGACGTCCTCATGGATGCGGGCGATGCGGGCCGCCTGCTCGATCTCCTCCCGGGAGGCGTCGGGCCGGGCAAAAGAGACGTTTTCGGCGATGGTCCCGTTGAATAAGAAAGTATCCTGGAGCACCATAGCGACGTGGCGGTGAAGGCTGTCCAGGTCGATGTCCCTCAGGTCGCGCCCGTCCATCTCGATCACGCCTGCGGTGGGGTCGTAGAAGCGGGCCGCCAGCTGGGCCAGGGTGCTTTTGCCCACGCCTGTGGCGCCTACGACGGCGATCATCTCGCCGGGGGCGGCCTCGAAGGACACATCCTCCAGCACCGGCACCCCCTCCACATATGAGAAGTTCACATGGTCGAAGCGCAGCGAACCCCGGGGGTCGGTCAGGGGCAGGGCGCCGGGGTTATTGCGGATGGTTTCCGGCGCGTCCAGCACATGGATGACCCGCTCCGCCCCGGCCAGGGACTGCTGCATCTGCTCCAGTAGGTTGGTCAGGCCGGTGATGGGCACGTAAAACAAGGTCAGATACAGGATAAACGCCACGATATCCCCCGCCTGCACCTGCTGCCGGTAAGCGAGATACCCGCCGAAGCCCACCACAAAGACGGTGCCCAGGGCGGTGAGGAACTCTACCCCCGGATGAAAGATGGCGCTGAAGTTCAGCGCGCGGAGCATGAAGTAGGTGAACTTACCGGCTTTAGTATCCACCAGCTCGTTGGCCCTCTCCTGCTGACCGAAGGCTTGTATCTCCTGCATGCCGGAGTAGTTGTCCACCAGCTGCGCGGAAAGCAGCCCCAGGGCCTGCTGCGTTTCCCGGAAGCAGGGGCGGATCTTCGTGGCGAAAAACCAACCGCTGACCAGGATGAGAGGGATGGGCAGCAAGGTGAGCAAAGCCAGCCTCGGGTTGATGACCAGCAGGATGACGGTGACGCCCAGCACGGTGATGCTGTTGGTGATGGACTCGGGGATAAGGTGGGCGAATATCTGCTCAAACATAGCGGTATCAGCGATGGTGCGGCTGACCAGGTCCCCGCTTTGATGGTCGCGGTAGTACTCCATGGACAGGCCCTGCAGCTTGCGGTACACCTTGAGCCGCAGTTCCTGGACCAGCTTCCAGGCAGCTTTGTGGGCCATGAAGTTGCTGAGATAGCGCAGGATGATGCGGGACAGATACAGCCCCAGCAGCGTCCCGGTCAGCACCGCCACCCGGTGGAGCCCGTCGTAGCTCAGCCCTCGGGACACAAGCCCGATCATGTCCGACAGCATAAGCGGCGCCGCCAGGTTTGCCCCGGTGAGCAGCAGCGTACTGACTGCGGAGATGATCAGCAGCCATTTATACCGCCTCGCCTCAACCGCCAGCCGAAGAAGAATTCTCATGTGATGATCCCGTCCTTTGCCTGATAAAGTACGCGGAAACGCAAAGATATTCTATCACACTCGCGGGACGAAAAAAAGTTCAAGCAAATACCAAAAAAAAGTTCAATCAGCGGGCGGCTTGCCATTTCAACAAGTATGATGGTAAAATAAACTTCATGCGAAGCGGGAGGATCAAAGGGTGATCGAAGTCAGGGAGCTCCATTATCAATACGAGGGGAAAAACGAAGCGCTGAAAGGCGTCGGCCTGACCGTGCCCGCCGGGCAGTTTCTGGTCATATTGGGGCATAATGGGTCAGGTAAATCCACCCTGGCGAAACATTTAAATGGATTGCTCCTGCCCGCCTCCGGGCAGGTACTCATCGACGGGCTGGACAGCCAAAACCAGGCGGACTTCTGGGCTTTGCGGCAGCGGGTGGGTATGGTATTTCAGAACCCGGACAACCAGCTCATCGCCACCTCTGTAGAGGAGGATACGGCATTCGGGCCGGAAAACCTGGGGGTGGAGCCCGCCCTCATCCGCAGCCATGTGGATGAAGCCCTGGTCAGCGTCGGTATGGAGGAGTATAAAGAGAGAGCCGTCCATCTCCTCTCCGGGGGCCAAAAGCAGAGGGTAGCCATCGCCGGGGTCATGGCCATGCGGCCCAAGGTACTGGTGCTGGACGAGCCTACCGCTATGCTCGACCCCCGGGGCCGCCGGGAAGTGATGTCCGCCGTCCATAAGTTAAACGAGGAAGAGGGCATCACCGTCGTCTATATCACCCACATCATGGAGGAAGCGGTAGCCGCCCATCGGGTCGTAGTCATGGAAGAAGGCAGGATCGTCATGGACGGAAGCCCCCTGGAGATATTCAATCAGGTAGAGAAGCTGAAAGAATTGCGGCTGGACGTGCCTCCCGCAGTGGAGATGGCCCACCGGCTGCGGCAGCGCGGCTTCCCTCTGCCCTTGACCATACTGACCATCGAAGAGCTGGCGGAAGCGCTGCAAGCCGCAGGCGGTCGCCCGGCGGATGCGCTGCCGGGCAGCGGCGATGCTGCCAAGCCGGAGGCGACCCTATGCCCATAGTCCTCGACCACATATCCTATACCTACCAGCCGGATACGCCCTTCGCGGCGCCCGCCTTGCACGATGTGAGCCTGACCATCAAAAGCGGCCAGTTCGTGGGCATCATCGGCCATACGGGCAGCGGCAAGTCCACGCTGATCCAGCACTGCAACGGGCTCCTTTTCGCCAGTGAAGGAAGCGCGACGGTAGACGGCATGCCTATACTGCCGAAAAGCAAGGACTTAAAGGAGATACGCCGCAAGGTGGGGCTGGTATTTCAGTACCCGGAGCACCAGCTCTTCGAAGAGACGGTAGCCCAGGACGTCGCATTCGGGCCCAAGTCCCTGGGGCTGACGGCGGCAGAGACGGAGAGCCGCGTACGCTGGGCGATGAATATGGTAGACATGGACTACGATAAGTTCCACGACGCCTCCCCTTTTGGGCTTTCCGGCGGGGAGAAGCGCAGGGCGGCCATCGCCGGGGTGCTGGCCATGCAGCCGAAGTATCTTATCCTGGATGAGCCTTTTGCCGGGCTGGACCCCAATGGCAGGGAAGAGATCATCGGGCAGCTGCTAAGGCTCAATGAGAAGGGGCTTGCCATCGTGCTTGTCAGCCACAGCATGGATGAGATCGCCCGGCTGGCGAAGCGCCTGGTGGTGATCCACGAGGGCGCCATCGTTTACGACGATACGGTGAAGCAGGTATTTGGGAAGGCGGCGGAGCTGGCGGCTATGGGGCTGGATGTGCCGGAGGTCATGAAGCTGATGATGCTCCTGAAGGAGAAAGGGCTGGCGGTGGGGCAGGATACGCTGACCATAGAGGAAGGGCAGGAGGAGATACTAAAGGTGCTGACGAATAATACGACTCGGCATACATAGGGGCGACAATATGCTTAAAGACATTACCATAGGCCAATACTATCCCGGGGAGTCCTTCCTGCACAGGCTGGATCCCAGAACGAAACTGATTTGCCTGTTTTTCTACATGATCGGGATATTTATGGTGAAAGAATTGCTTAGCTTCAGCTATCTGATGGTGTTTTCCATCGTGGTGATCGCTGTGTCCGGGGTGCCGGTGAAGACGGTCTTCAAAGGGCTGAAGCCCATGTGGATCCTTCTGCTGCTGACCCTGATACTCAACTTCTTCATGTCCATAGACGGCGCGATACTCTGGCAGTGGCGGTTCCTGAAGATCACCGACGCCGGCGTGCGCAGAGGGATATTTATGGCGCTGCGCCTGGTCATGCTGCTGAACATCACGGCCCTGCTTACCCTGACCACGACGCCCATCCTGCTGACGGACGGCTTAGAAAGAGTCATGAAGCGCTGCTTCATCCCCATGGCCCATGAGCTTGCCATGATGATGACCATTGCCCTTCGCTTTATCCCCACCCTCATCGATGAGACGGAGCGGATCATGAAGGCCCAGATCGCCAGGGGAGCGGATTTCGAGACGGGGGGCCTGCTCAAGAAGGCGAAAAGCCTCGTGCCTCTATTGATACCGCTGTTTGTAAGCGCCATCCGCCGGGCGGACGAGCTGGCTATGGCCATGGAAGCCCGCTGCTACCGGGGCGGCGAGGGGCGGACGAGGCTCAGGCAGCTCAAGTATCGGCGGGGCGACGGGCTCGCTTTCGCCGTCACGATGAGCTTTGTGGCCTTCACCATCCTCGACCGGTACTGGCTTAAGCTATTCGTATGAAGAACATCAAGCTGACCGTAGCTTATGACGGGACGGATTTCTTCGGCTTCCAGAGCCAGGCGGGAACCGGGCTTCCCACCATACAGGAAACCCTGGAAGACGCCATATATAAGCTGACCGGGGAACGCCTTTCGGTGGAAGGCTCGGGCCGTACGGACACCGGCGTCCACGCATGGGGGCAGGCGGTCAATTTCCATACCGAAAGCACTATCCCGCCGGAACGCTGGAGACCCGCCTTGATCCCCTATCTGCCGGAAAGCATAGTCGTACGGCGGAGCGAAGAAGCCGCGCCGGGCTTCCATGCGAGGTTTTCCGCGAAGGAGAAAACGTATATCTATCAATTTTATCGCGGGGAGACGCCCAGCCCGTTCTACCGGCGCTTTGCTTATCACGTACCCTACAGCCTGGATACGGCGGCTATGGCTGAGGCGACCTCCCTTTTTGAAGGGGAACATGATTTCCGGGCGTTCTGCGCAGCCGGGGCGAAAACGAAATCCTTCGTCCGGGAGATTTTTTCCTGCGCCCTGGAAGAGGAAAAGCCGCTGCTCAGGCTTACTGTACGGGGCAGCGGCTTCTTGTGGCATATGGTG
Source organism: Clostridiales bacterium (assembly GCA_009782505.1). GTDB lineage: Bacteria > Bacillota > Peptococcia > DRI-13 > UBA5745 > WRMS01. The sequence continues at coordinate 32,356 of WRIW01000011.1, read as the reverse complement.
CGTATCATCGCGGGTACGGTGCTGGAAGCGGGCGCGGGCAAGCGGCGCCCGGAGGAAATACCGGTGCTGCTGGGCCTGGGCGACCGGACCCGGGCCGGCGTCACCCTCCCCCCCCAGGGGCTGATCCTGCACAGCGTAGAATATTAATGCGGTGTTATTTCTGTTTGCGTTGACAAACTGTAATAAAAGCGATAAAATTAACGCGTAATTTCAGTTTCAACAGGGAGGATCCGTGTGATGACCGGCAGGTCGGGGTTTTGGAAGAATAATTTATCAGGCGAAGTCGCATATCGGTCATTTATGCCTGCGCCGCTGCCGCCGGAGCCGAATATCGTCCTCAACGGCGATGACTTGGGTTTATTGATTGAAGCAAATAAACGGCTTGCTTATCTGGACGGTCTGACGTCGCGGATTCCAAGCATTAATCTGTTCATTTCGATGTACGTGAGGAAAGAAGCGCTACTGTCGTCCCAGATCGAAGGGACGCAGGCAACCCTGGAAGATATTTTTGATCCGCAACTTGACAGGAACACAAATCAAAACGTGGCGGACGTGGTTAACTACATCAAAGCGACCGAATATGCCCTTCGCCGGCTGCGAGAATTACCGCTTTGTAATCGATTATTGTGCGAAACCCATTCCGTGTTGATGGAGGGCGTTCGCGGACAGGAAAGGACGCCGGGCGAATTCCGGCGATCGCAGAATTGGATAGGCGCTTACGGAAGCACGCTAAAAACCGCGCGTTATATACCTCCATGTCCGGAAGATATGCTGAACGCTATGTACGGGTTGGAGCAATATATCAATAATAACGCACATCCCGGCGGTTTAGACTTACTGATACAGGCCGCGCTTATTCACTATCAATTCGAGACGATCCATCCGTTTTTGGACGGAAACGGAAGGATAGGCCGATTATTGGCGACCTTGTTTTTAATGGAAAAAGGGCTGCTGTCGGCGCCCGTCTTATATCTTTCCTATTCATTAAAACGGTATCAGCAGGAGTATTACGATCGCATGACACTAGTCCGCGAGAAGGGTGATTACGAACAATGGGTGCGGTTTTTCCTGGCGGCGATACTTGAATCGGCAAACGACGCGATTGAGACGATCGATCAGTTGGCGGCGCTGCACGATAAAAATGTAATATTGGCGCAAAACGCCGGGCGTTCGGCAAAAACGGTGACGGCAGTATTCCGGTACGTTGAAGAAAACCCGATCATCGAGATTCAAAAGACCGCCGCTGCGTTGGGCGTATCCTTCAATTCAATATCCGGCGCTATCAAAAAGCTTTGCGAAATCCATATACTTAAACAAATGAACCACGCGCAAAGGAACCGGTTATTCGCTTACGAGAGTTATTTGGAAATACTGCGAAACGGCACGTGAAGCCGCTATACCCTATTCCTTCGTCTGCAAAAGCTCAAGGACGCTGCGACGCGTCGCCAGAATGGAGCAGATGGCGGCGGAGGCTATAATCACAGCGAAGTACAACGCGGCGAAAAGGGATATCGGCCGCGCTATCGCGGCTGATCCGGCGCCTTTATACCCGAGTATGACGCAGAAACCGAAGGCCAGCCCCGTGGCGCTGAGCACGACTTGCTCGAGGGACAATATCGTTCGCGTCTTTGCCTTAGCCACGCCCAGCGCCCGCAGTAGAGCCGCTTCTTTGGAAGACTGCAGGATGGCAAGGCTGCAGAGGAAAGCGCCGATGAGCAGGGCAGCCCCTAAGACGATGGGGTAGAGCGCGTTCATCAGCCGGATAGAGTTCCGGATGTTTTCGATCTTGGACGTATCGATGATCAGTATCGCGTTCCTCATCGCGTCTTTGTCCGTGATTTCGTCGCAGTATCCGCGGAAGCCGTCGATAAAATGATTGTCGGCGATGACGTACTCCGCGAAATCCGCTTCCGTGGGCGCCCCCAGCGACGACGCCGCTCTGGATCCCGGCGAGAAAAGCGTCCGGTCGAGCCTCGCCGACGGCGTCGACACTATGCCCGCGACGGTAAACCCATGGGCCTGGTTGCCGAGGAAGGCCGAGATCCTGCCGCCGCTTAACGCGGTCACATCGTCGTCGATAGTACCGCTGTCGGGGTTGGCGTTTCTGTACTCGGCTAAGGCCACGCGTATCGCTTCGGCGGATAGCGTAGAGCGGCCGATATCGTTGGTGAAAACCAGCTCGATTTGTGATGTGAAATCCGAACCCACCGTTCCGGCGGCTTCATAATACGTATCGGCAGCAAGGACCGAATCCCCGATCTGCCTCGCGGCGAGAAGGGGTAACCCTTCGATGAACCGGGCGGTGACGACGGTGCTTTCAAACACTTCATTGAAGGATAAGCGCATCGACGCGAGCTGACCTACGGCGCAGAGCAGCAGAGCCGCCAGCAGTACCGCCAGGGCCGACTTTCCCGCGACCCGGCGTATATGTCTCCACACATACCGGGGTACGAACATATCTCCGCCGCGCTGCCGGGCGGTCCCGCCGCGATAGCTCCGCTTGGGCGGCTCATCTTGGAACGCGTTTTTTACCGCGCCTCCTTCGGATCCCGGCGCTTCACCGACGTCCGTCGCGACGGCATGAACGTATGCCCCGCCATGGATCAGCGCCAATGGAGAAGCCGTGCCGATCCGCCGCAGCATGATTTGGGCAATCAAAAACGTCAGCAGAAGCTCGCCAAAGATGCATCCCAGCGCTGGACCCGCCGGGATGGACGCGTTAACCGCGGATTCCACCAGTAAAGACAGCGCGGCGTTTTGTGCGACGGTCAAAGACGTATAGACCCACGCGGCGCCGCTTCCCGCCAGGACAGAAACGATAGCCACTGCCATAAGCGGGATCAGCAGCGACCGTGCGGACGCGCCCTTCGGCGCCCCCAGGGCGCGGAGGATGGCGTATTCCTTCTTCTTACGTCCGATGAACAGGTATACGGTGAAACCAGTCGCGATAAAGACGGCGACGGAAAACACAGCGATACTAATGAGAGATAATCGTTCCGCCGCCCGGTATTCGTCTTCGATGGCGAGCCAGCCCTTGTCGTTGAAGATCAGACTGAGCCCAAGTTCCTCGAAAAGCGGCTCGGCTGCTTCGAGGAAGGCCGCCGTATGCCAGGCCCTGTCCAGTATAAAGCTGAACTCAGCCGGCGTGAACCCGTGTTCCCCTAGACTGCTTTCCCCGACGGGCAGTAGAGATTTCGGTACAAAGATCGTATTGATGGAGTAGTTCCAGCTTGGGTTTCTTCTTCGCGCGACCTCGCCGTCCGTATCCGCGTATATACCGACGATTTCCAGGGTGACCGTTTCCGATGGCCGACTATAACGCTGCTGCGTGACGGCAAGGGCGCCCAGGCCTTTGTGCTGCTCAAAGAGCTCTGTACCCAGCTTCAGGGTGAGGCTGTCGCCCAAGCCAAGGCCGTACGCCCCGGCAAGCCGACTGCTGATCACGCACAGCGGCGCGCCCCTGTCGTTGTCTTCACCGGTCAGGGCCAGCTTGTTATCTCCGAGTTCGGCATGAATTGCACGACAAATACATATCTTTGCCCGGTCGCCAGCGCCTCGAAGTAATCGCTGCCATAGGCAAAGTTCGGTTTCAGATAATAATAAGGTCTGTTTTCAGCCCCGCTTGGAAGTATCACATCGACCGGAGGCGCGCTGATCGCCTCGACAGGAAAGCAGTCGTGCTCGGCGATATACAGACAGTCACCGGCAAGTATTTTACGGTCTTCAAGGCCGAGGACGTTATGAGTTGTCAAATGAGTAAGGCTGATAAAGTCGGCTCTCGAAATGACGTTGACCTGCTTAGCGAAGTTTACCCCCATAAGCGTCGCTTCCACGATACATCGCGGATAAATATAATACATCACGCCGTCATCCAGACGGCGATAATCATCCGAGAGGCCTGCCGTCATATACCGGACGTCGGAAACAGCGAGATAAGACAAGCCCGATACAGCTGCTATCTGCTCCCGCGTAAGCGGCTGGTAGCGGACTTCTTCAGGATAACTGGCGTATGTATAATGATAAACATCCCTTTCCTCGTCCGTATAGTGCTCGGATACGCGGGGGTTGGCTTCGAGGTAATAAGGCATCATGCTGACGGACTTGGGTGGCACGCCCATGATGGAAGTCGGCTCATAAGGCGGCGTCGCCTCGGCGGCGCCTACGCCCCGGTACTCCAGGGCGGCTCTGTTGAACTCCCGCCTGGTGACGGCGTAGCCGCCGGCTTGGACGAAGAACGCGAAAGACGCGAGCCCCAGCAGGACGAAGGTAAGGATCGTCCTGGCGGGGGAGCGGAATAGCGTTTTAAGCGATAACGACGGTCTCATGGTAAACTCCTCGGTTAAGTCGTCCGGTATTTACCAATTAAATATAACGAGTCTTCGCGAATTCCGCAAGCGGGAAAGCCGAACCGCAGCGGTCAATGCGCCCAATTATTGGTAATAACCATAAACATTTCCGTTTTTAGCATTGCATTGTCAGCTTTCTCCTGCTATATTATGAACCATGCTACGACAACGAATGAAAAAAATGGTTCTCTGCCTTATCGCCGCCCTGGTTTTATCCGCCGCGTTATTCTATGCCCTCATCGCCGACCCGGGTTTGCTCAAGGCGGAAGAGCTGGTCGGCCAACTGCTGGGCATACCGCGAAACGACTTCCCTACGATCAGCGACGAGGAACTGGCGGAAAAGGCGCTTCTGCCCACCGGCTGGGATTGCGGGAAGAAAGACCGGCACTGCACCCATATACTGATCAACGACAGCGATTTTCTTCTCTGTGTGCCGACGGAGGTGCGCGACGACCACCTGATGGTCCCCCTGGGGCACTTCCGGCTCATCGCCGGCTGCGGCCTGGAGACCGATCCGGAAGGCAAACCACTCCTGATCAAGTTCAACACCTACCATCTGGAGGCGGGCTCTCCCCTGTTTACTTGCGGCGACGATAGCTGGATACTGCCGGTGGCGCCGTATGAAGCCCATGGCGAATTGTACGTACCCATGCGGTCCCTCGGCGAGCGTATGGGCCTGAAGTTTAGCTGGCATGAGAAGACCGACGTCGTGCTGATACACAGCCCGGGCGTAAGCGCGGACGCATTGGCCGCCCCCTTTACCGCGCTGAATCAAACTCTGCTGGCAGCGATGAAAGAAGAGGAGTGGCCCAACTGCCTTGAGCAGGTGGAGATATCCGTCACATTCTACTTCTCCAAGAAGACTCCGCCTTATACGGCCTCCGGCGCTATCGCCGCGCCGGGGTCGGTAGCCGCTGACGCGGGTATCCCTTACGGCACGCAATTCTACATCCCTATACTGGAGGCGATACGGGAAGACTGCATCTTTACGGTCCATGACCGGGGCAGGGCGGTGAAGGGCGACCTCATCGACGTATTCGTTCCAAACGACCTCCGCAGCGACCCCCTTGTCGCCGCGATACTGCGGAGGGGCCGGTTCAAGACCACGGCCTGGCTGATACCCGTCGAGGATCAGGGGTGATTTTATTGAACAAACCGCGACTTCCGCGCATCGGCGCCGGTATAGGGGCGATGTGCCTCCTGCTTCCGCTCCTGCTCCTGGCGGGAGGCTGCGGCGGTGGCTTGCCCGCCGGCGACCCTATCGCTAATGTCCCCGTCGAGAGAGAGCCTCTCCGCCTGGAGGGCGCGGAGCTCCGCCCTATCATCTTCGGCGGGGAGGTTTCCGGCGCCCGCTATACGCTGCAGGAGGGGCAGATATTCGCCGTGGCCCGGGGCTTCTATCTCGATCTGATATTCAGCGACGCCCTGGACGCCGGGCAGATACTCGGCGCCATACAGATCAAGGGCCCGGGGGAAGTCGTCTATACCGCCGCCCAGCCTGACCCTTCGGTCTCCGGGTACGAGGGGATGATCAGCCTGCATGTGCCGGAGATCGAGCCGGGCGACTACCAGATCAGCGTATCTACATCCCTGACCGGCATATACGCGCTCCCCCTGGAAGAGGCCGTGGGTATATCCCTGCACCTGGACGCCCAGACGGAGGGGGAGTTTTTCCTGCTGGACTCCAGCGGGCTTCCCAGGCCCATCAGTTATGAGGAATGCCGCTTCGGCGTCGCCCTCTCGGACACGGCGAAGACTTTCATCATCCAGTTCAACCAGGAAGTCAATCAGGTATCCGTCCAGGATTCCATCACCGCCGGCTTGCGGGATCAGCCGGCCATCGTAGCCTTCTCGTGGATGACGCCCCAGCAGCTCAGGGTCAACCTGACGCAGCTTCAGACGGGGATGAGCTACCACCTGGCCCTCGGCCAGGGCATCGACAGCAAGGGCAACGGCGTCCTCGGCTCCTGTTACTTCCGGACGGGTAAGGCTTCCAATGTGGGGGCGATCCTTCTCGCGACCAATGAAATGAATATGATCTATCAATTCAGCGAGGAGCGCTTCTCCGGGTTCCGCTCACAGATGATTAATAGCCGGGTGATCCTCCAGGCGGGAAACAGCATCACCGTCTGCTTCGGTTTGGGCGCCAGGCAGATATTCTCCCTGCCGGTTCTGCGCTATGACCTTGCCATGCCCCAGAGCTACCGGGAGCCTGTCTGGGTAGACTACGACCATCTACTGGGCTACAACGCCCAGGATAAAACCTTGTACCTGGTCTCCGCCCCAAGCGGCGAGACTTCGCCGGTATACACATTACCCGAGCATCCCCTGGAGTGCCGGTTATCACCAGGCGGCCGCCTGCTTGCCGTGGCTTACCGGGCGTCGTCGGACAACCGCAGGGTCGATCTGCTTATGATCGACATCCAGAAGAAAGCTCTCCTGGACCATGCCCGGTCTTTCGCCCAGCCATACATAACCCCGGCCGGGTACAGCGCGCTCAATATCACCTGGAGCGGCGCCGACGCCTTCTTGTACGCCGACGGCGACGATATCCTCAGGGCATATATATCCGCCGAAGGCAAGATAGGCGACAGAAGAAACACGATAGAAAAAGACAGCCGTATACTGGATTATTACCCGGAGAGCAATGCGCTGCTGTGCAGGCCCATCGATATGGGGACGGGCTCGCTATACCTGATACAGGATAACAAGAGCAGGCGCCTCAAGGATTTTTACACCCAAGAGCGGGATTTCTACTGCGTCCTGGTGGATGAGGAGACCATCCTCTTCCAAAGCGGCGAGGAGATCTGCCGCTACTCCATAGCGGAGCAGGAGACGGAACTGGTGGGCGGGGGGCTCCTCCTGGGCGTCTCCACCGCCCGGGACAAAGCGTACTACATGGTGAACGCAGAAGACTACGGGCGCTCCGCGCCGTGACCGAACGCCGAGTGTCTGCTGAGATCGAGAAAACCAGCCGGTCGCGCAGGATTTTGCCATTCTGGCAAGGCAAGCGAGGGGGAGGATTGATTTGGGTAGTGAGGTAATCAAATACGGCGCGGCAAAAGCGCCCCACCGTTCGTTGCTGAAAGCGCTGGGCATATCGGACGCCGAGATGAAAAGGCCCTTTGTCGGCATCGTGAACTCCCACAACGACTATGTCCCCGGCCATCAGCACTTGCGGGAGATCGGAGAGGCGGCTAAGGCCGGCGTGCGATATGCCGGCGGGGTGCCCTTTGAGTTTCAGACCATAGCCGTATGCGACGGCATAGCCATGAACCATAAGGGGATGAAGTACTCCCTGGCAAGCCGGGAGCTCATCGCCGATTCGATAGAAGTGATGATCGAAGCCCATCCCATGGACGCCCTCGTATTTATCCCAAACTGCGACAAGATCGTACCGGGGATGCTCATGGCGGCGTGCCGGCTGAATCTGCCGTGCATCTTCATCAGCGGCGGCCCCATGATGGTAGGGCAGCTGGCTGACGGGACCAGGGTGGGGCTCAACGAAATCAATGAAGCCGTGGGCAAGTACAGCGCGGGCAAGCTCACCGAAAGCCAGATGCACGAGCTTGAGGAGAAGTCCAGCCCCGGCTGCGGCTCCTGCGCGGGCATGTATACCGCCAACTCCATGAATTGTCTGACCGAAGCCCTGGGCATGGGGCTGCCGGGCAACGGTACGGTCGCCGCCGTCAGCGGCGCCAGGAGGGCGCTGGCGAAGGCGGCGGGGGAGCGGGTCATGGAGCTGCTCAGGGAAGACCGCCGCCCCAGAGACATCCTTGTGCCGGCGGCTTTCGAAAATGCCCTGCGGGTGGAGATGGCTTTGGGCTGCTCCACAAACACAACGCTGCATCTCCCGGCCATCGCCCACGAAGCGGGTATACCGCTGGAGCTGTCCTTCATCGACGAGATCAGCCACAGTACGCCCCAGCTTTGCATGCTGAACCCCGCCGGGCCCGTCTTCCTGGATGACCTGGGCAGGAATGGCGGCGTCATGGCGGTGATGAGGGAGCTATCCGATCACGGCCTCATCGACGGCAGCGTGAAGGCGGTGGGGGCGGACTGCCTTGCCACGATACTGGAGAAGTGTAAGGGCGCGGACGGCGAGATCATCCAGCCCTTCGATAAGCCCCACCGGGAAGAGGGGGGCATAGCCGTACTGCGGGGGAACCTTGCCCCCGACGGCGCGGTAGTCAAGCAAGGCGCTGTGCTGCCTGAGATGATGGTGTTCCGGGGTCGGGCAAGGGTATTTGACAGCGAGGAAGAAGGCGCCGCAGCCATCATGGAAGGCAGGATACTGCCGGGCAATGTCGTGGTCATCCGCTATGAAGGCCCCCGGGGCGGCCCGGGCATGCAGGAGATGCTGACCCCTACGGCTACGCTCATGGGGCAGGAGCTGGGCTCGTCGGTGGCGCTGATCACGGACGGGCGCTTCTCTGGCGTCACAAGGGGCGCGGCTATCGGCCATATATCCCCGGAAGGCGCTGCGGGGGGCTTGATCAGCCTCATCAGGGACGACGATTTCATCGATATCGACATACCCGCGCGAAAGCTGGAGCTGCTGGTGGACGAGGCGGAGATACGGCGGCGGCGCGAGGAATGGACCGGCCCGCCTGACCGGGGCGTGGGCGGCTACCTGGCGCGCTACGCAGCCCAGGTATCATCGGCGGCTCAGGGCGCGATATTTAAGTGATACAGTAGGGTTAGACACGGACGTTTGGCGTCAGGCGGCGAAAAGCTACTTTTTCACCACCGGCAGCCATACTTCAAACTGCATATTCTGTACGTCGTCATTAAGGTAGACTTCCACATCGGGGGCGTTCGCCCACTCGTAACCGGACGTCGGCAACCACTCGGAAACGATTCGGATTTGCAGCGCCTGAATGTCGTCTACTGTTCCGCTGCCGGGGAATATCGCCCAAGTGTTTTCATCAATGGACTCCTCGTGCATCCCATCGGGAGCGGGCATATCTGACGACACGGCGATGTAGTAGTAATTCTGTTTGCCCTCGACCTCATTACAAGTCGATACGCCGAGCAACCCTTTCGGTTCGCCGTTCATCAGTGAGATGACTTGTGGTATCTGCGGCGCGGTCTTTTGCCAGAACAACGGTACGCACTCGAACATTTCCTCCGCGTCGCTCGTCACAGGTTCGCGGAATCCCACGATACGGAAAGCCGCTTTTTCTTCGATTCTGTAATTCATTTCCTCAACTCCTTTGATCGTCATTTTGAAACTGAGCGGAGGATAAGTTTTCAGCGATACGCCTTTTTGCTTCGCCGATGATGGAGTGACGCCATGAACGCTTTGAAAAGCCCGGTTGAACGCCGTCGGGGAATCGTAGCCATAGGTCAGCGCAACGTCGATCACCTTGCCGCCGTCTTGGAGATCTGTCGCCGCTGCCGACATCCGTCTGCGCTTGATGTATTCGGCAAGAGTGACGCCCGCCATATACCCGAACATCCGCTGGTAATGATACACGGAACAACAGGCGATCCTGGCGATTTCCTCGTAGTCGATTTTGTCCGTCAGCCGTTCCTCGATGTAGTTCATCGTTGCGTTCAAACGCTCAATCCATTCCATCCATTATCCGCTCCTTATGAATCAATCCTACTATCCGGGGAGTATCGTTTCCTCTCTATCTCTGCACAAATTTAAGAGCCGATCTACTCATCATACATCGTCAGGGTGTTGATTCTTTCTCTGTTCTTTCAAATAAAAACCGCTTTTATTGTTTGAGCCAGCCGTGTTCAATCCAATGTTGATTGTCCGCGCTCGGTGGGTCTTCGTTCTTCAAAGCCGCCGCGTGCATGACCTTGCTCATACAAAACAAGAATTTTGTCACAATCGACTTTCGAGCAGGCTGTATGCTTATGTGCTTAGAGCCGAGTCGCCGTGCCTTCCGTTTAATCCCTGTTTTCCGGTTCTCGGACAACTCATCCCAAATGACGCCTTCCAACAGTCCTATCCCGAGTCGCTGAATTTTTGAAACGCCCATCCAAGATAAGGCCTTAATAATATCCCGTTGAGCAGACTTCGCCATGAATGGCATACCGACGCAGTTAGTCATAATGACCGCTCGCTTGCCGAACATCGCCGGGTCTGGGCGGTGTACCATCCAGTGTACGCAGAAATGGTCGAGTAAAGCCTTCATACCCGCTGGGATGCCAAGACCGTAGACAGGGGCTGTGAATACGAGTAGGTCGGCTTCGAGGACGGCCGTCCAAATAGGGGCGACTTGCTGGGCGTGAGGGCAGTCATCTTCAGTCTTAAAGAAGCAAACCTTACAGCCACAGCAGAAATGAGGCATATCCTTCGGCAGATAAAACTCTACGATTTCATGTTTGTCGCGCAGAGATGCAAGGAATGACTCTTTGATGTGGTATGTGCAACCCTTGACCTCTGTGCCGTTTATAATGATTATCTTCATAGTCAACCCTCTTTGTTTGCGGATTGTACTGACGTTCAGTTCCAAAGACGACGCGAAAACCTTGTCATTGCGGGAAATTGAGAGTTCGGATATGTTCGGCAGCGGCCTCCCTCAGCTTCCGGCGCAACAAGGCGTGCCGGCGCTTGACCGTGCCCGCCTGCTTCCCTGTCTCCATGCCAATTTCAGCGTCGTTGAGCCCATGATAGTACTTCAGCAAGATGATTTGCTGGTCGTCGTCTTTCAGGCCGAGTATCCACTGCCGGATGAAGTTTATATCCTCTACCTGTACATCGTCGGGGACCAGCGGGTTCCAATGCTGCTCCAAGAGGTCTTCGGGTGGCAGTTTGTTGTAGCGGTACTGATCCAGGCGCCTTCTGTTGTAGCCGATGCGCTTGGCTATCGTAGTCACCCAGGACGGGAAGCTGCTCACGTCCCGGAGGTTTTCTCTATGCGCGAAAGCCTTGGCGAAAGCCTCCTGGGTAATTTCTTCCGCGAAGCCGGCGTCGTTGAACTGGGCGAGGCAGGTTTTATATACGGCGGGTTTATGCTCAGCGTAAAGTTCGTCGAAATCTGGCATGGGGCTGCTCCTCCGGTTACGATGTGCGTAAGGCTGTATCCGGGCGCAATCAGGACGGCGGCTGATACGCGCTGAGATAATAATACAAGGGCGGGCTTTGCACCGCGGGCAGATCCAGGCTCTCCTTCTGGCGCAGCGTGGGGAATATCCGGTTATACATCATCATGTCCATGAACCCGCCTGGCAGGGTCAGGCCTTTTTCCAGATTGGAAGCGTCCCCGATGGCAAGTACCTGGAGGGGGAGGGCGACGGGATTGTTGTTTACCGTGATGACCCTGCCGTCCGGCGTGTCGGAATAGAAGATGTAGCTGTTCCCGTTCAGGCGGTAGTTCCCCACCGCTATCGCTTCGGCGCCGGCGGAGTATAGCTCGTTGACCAGGATGATGAGGTCGGCATAGGACACGGCGGAAGTCGCCTGAAACTGTATCTCAAGGCCCTGGCCGGTCACGGGCCTCGCGCCGTTGGCGATCTCCAGGCGGGCCAGCTGCTGCTCAAGGGAGCGGATCGTCAAGGTCTCGTCTTCCAGGGCATTTCTGCGGTCATATAGCTGGGATGACAGATCCGACATCTCCAGGCCGAGGCGCTGGCGTTTCTCCGTGAGGTTTTTGACCATGACGATGAGGTTTTCCTGCCTCTGCTGATAAAGCTCCCGCTCGGGGGACTGCCGCGCCTTGAATTGGACGGAAAAGGAAACCCCAAGGACAGCCAGTGCCAGGAAGAAGGCGAGCATATTTTTAAGTGACGCGCTCATCGGTTCCCCTCCCCGCCGTTGCCGGCTGTGTCAGCGCGGGCGGCGTTTACGCCTGCCGCCGCCGGCTTACCGGCGCCGTCGGCGCTTGCGTCTGCCGTTGTCGACTGGCTTGCGCTGCCGCCCTGACTGCTGCTGCTGCTCTGACTGTTGCTGCTGCTGCCTTCGGCGTTGTCTTCGCTGTCATTTTCGGCGTCGTTTTCGACGTCGTTTTCGACGTTTTGACTGGCGCCACCGTCGTCCTCGCTGTAGTCATTTTCCTCGTATTCTTCGTCGTCGTCGGCGTCGGGGTAGCGCGCCCGGAAAAGCCGCTCCTTTTCCCTGACATTGGCGATGATGTAAACGCGGATCAGGGAAAGGTTGCTGAAAAGCCGCACGCCGAAAGCGAATACCGCCGCGTAGTATAAGTCGATGCTGAGCATATCTCCGATGTAAGCCAGGGCCCCCGCCAGCAGGGAGTTGGCGAAAAAGCCGGAGAGCATGAGCACGCCGTCGAATTTCTTCTCATACAGCGCCCTGACCCCGCCAAACACCGAGTCCAGGGCAGCCATGATCCCGATGGACAGGTACTTCACCATCTCCGCCGGGATCTCGATATGCAGATATTGTCCGAACCAGGCGCCTAGAATCAGGCCGACGGCCGGTATAAGCCACCACATATAAGGCTTTCCTCATTTCTCAGTATTGCTGCGCTTATAACCCGGAGCGGCGCAGCCTTAGCTGGATTCAACATGGGGCTCTGCCCCAAGCCCCGTCGGGATTCGCGTACGCGGCGCGGCTCAGTTTAGCTGGGCGTGGATGAATTGCATTTCCCCTTTGTAAGCCGGCAGCACGAGGTCTTCCCCGGAGGTCATCGCCACCGGGAAATTATTCTGCTGCAGATAGCTGAAGCGGCCGTAAGCCACCGTGTCCCACAGGATGGACACATTGCCGATGGCCTGGATCACGAAAGGCGGCGCCAGGCGCGTCGTGTTGACCAAAATCACATTACCCACGCAGCGTAGCTCGGTAGTGCCCACCATACGCTGGTCGTTGATGGCGATGGCTTCCGCCCCGGCGGACTTCAAGTCGGTCACCACAGACAAGATGTCGTCGTAATGGATGATGTAGTGGTTGGGGTCGCCGCCGGGATTCTCCCGCATGCCTACATAGTTGTCGTCCAGGGTGATCTCTATGCCCTGGCCGGTCACCTGGGTCAGGCCCGCCCGCAGCTGCGCCGTCTTCAGCTCCTCCTGGTACGCCTGTATGGCCGCCGTCTGATGGACGAGGTCAAGGGTAGCCAGTTCGTTGCGGTACTGCTCGATCAGGCCCTCGTAAGCGGCGATCTCCTGCTCCAGGTCGGTGATGGTGGAGACCAGGTTGTCCATCCGCTCGCTCAGGGCGGAATTCCTGCTATCCCCCGTGCTGCCGGTAAGGCTCTGATGCAAGGTGAAGAGCAGCCCGATCATGAAGCAGGCTATGGTGATGATGATGACGGCGACGGTTTTTGTCTTCATAAAATTTAGTATATCACAAATATGAAAATTTCGATTCAATCGGCGGGAAAATATGATAGAATGATTTTCAGAAAGAGCCATCCGGGGCGGGGAAGCGAAATGTTAAACAGGGTATGGGATTTCGTCACAGTCAGAAACGTTGTGGATATCGTCATCGTTTCGTATCTTTTCTACAAAATGTTGACCATCGTCCGGCAGACCAGGGCCATTCAGCTGCTGAAGGGCGTGCTGGTTCTGCTTGTGGTGGCGTTTATCAGCAACCTGCTTCAGCTCCAGACCCTGAGCTGGCTCCTTGCCCAGTTATCCACCATGCTCATCGTGGCTCTCCCCATCATATTTCAGCCGGAGCTGCGCAAAGCCCTGGAGAGGCTGGGGCAGGGCGGTATATTTGGCCGTCAGGCCATGGATCAGCAGTCCTTTGAACTCATGGTGGAGGAGATCGTCCGGGCGATGCGGGTTCTGTCGAAGAACCAGATCGGCGTGCTGCTGGTGCTGGAGCGGGATACCGGGCTTAGCGATTACGCGGACACCGGCGTCCTGGTCAACGCGGATGTATCCTGCGAGCTCCTGGAGAACCTGTTTTTTCCAAAAGCTGCGCTCCACGACGGGGCGACGATCATACGGGGGAGTAAGGTCTACGCTGCGGGCTGCTTCTTGCCCCTGTCGGAGAATCCCGGCATCAGCAAGAGCCTGGGCACGCGGCACCGCGCCGCTCTCGGACTTTCGGAAGTATCCGACGCCTTCATCATCGTCGTGTCGGAGGAGACCGGCGTGATCAGCGTGGTAGAGGAAGGGCGTATGACCCGCTACCTCAACGACGATACGCTGCGGGATATGCTGACTGAGCGATTCCGGCATGCGGATACGGGCGGCTCCTTATCCATTTTTTCATGGCTGCGCAAGGGGAAAGCGAAGAAACAAGACTAATATCCTGCAGCGCCTGAAATCTTGTCAAGATTTGCGAGGTTTAAGCGTTGCAGGGTGCGAGTGAGAAAAGTAAGGCTGGCGTCGGGATGAAAAGATTCTTTGAGAGCAATTTATTTTACGGCATCGTGGCAGTGGGCATGGCTGTTTTCCTGCTGCTCTATGTAGCGAGCTCGGAGAACCCCGTCACCGATAAGACTTTCTCCAATGTGAACGTGACGGTCAACGGGCTTGCGGAGGGGTATCTCCTTGAGGCGAACCCGCGCCCGGTGGAGATCAGAGTCAGCGGCTACCGCTCCAATGTCAACCTGACCTTTGCCAGGGATGTAAAGGCTTATGTGGATCTGAGCAGCGCCCAGCCGGGCACGGCTATCTACCCTGTCAACTGTACCATACCCAGTGGATTATCTCTGGCGTATGTCCAACCCGATTATGTGGAGCTCACCATCGACGTCTTTGAGGCCAGGGAGCTGCCGGTGGTAGCCGAGACCGTCAACGACGTCCAGCAGGGCTTCAGCAGCCGGGAGCCTGAGATCAAGCCTTCCGTGATCACCGTGTCCGGCCCCCGCAAGGCTTTGGATCAGATCGCCGGCGCCCGGGTGAGCCTCGACCTGTCGGGCAGGACCAGGGATTTCAGCGGGGAGCTCCCCGTAGTCCTGGTGGACAAGGCCAACCAGGTGTTTGAAGACCGCCGGGTAGACCTTTCGGACGAGGAGGTATCCGTCTATGTGGGCATATCCGAGAACCTTTCCTCAAAGAGCGTCTCCGTCCGCACGCCTATGTCGGGGAACATGGATAACCGGTATATCATGACGGGCATGGATGTGCAGCCGGCTACGGTGAAGATCACCGGCTCCTACGCCACGGTCAGCGCGATCGAGTACGTAAACACGGAAGCCATCGACCTGTCGTCCCTGACGGAGACCTTCCACGGCTTCATCCCGCTTTTAGTACCCCCCGGCGTGACTGTGCTGGAAGGGGATACGGTAGAAATCACGATCCGGGTCGAGAAGAACTTGGTTCGGCGTACCGTAGAGGGCGTGCCTCTGGAGGTCCTCAATGCCCCGGAGGATATGGACCTACAGGTTTACCCGGCGGCGGTGAGCGTTACGCTGGCGGCTTATCCGGATCTATTTGAGCCCGCTGAGGACGGCAGTGGTTTTGCCGACGACGTCAGGGCTTACATCGACTTGGCCGGGGGAGATGAAGGGCAGGAAGAGGAGCAGGGAGACGGGCAAGGGGATAGGCAGGGAGACGGGCAGGAAGGCGCGGAGTATACGATTTTCGTGGAAGTCCCCGAGGATTTCCTTGTGATACAAGTCATCCCGGAGACGGCGCGGCTGGGGGGCGCCCAGCCCGGCGACGATACCGACGAGTAAAGTTGGTCGCATCAAAAAATCTATACTGGAGGAATGATATGCGTTATTTCGGGACGGATGGGGTAAGAGGCGTGGCGAACCTGGACTTGACGCCGGAGCTGGCCTTCCAGGTTGGCCTGGCGGCGGGGACAGTCCTGCGCCGGAGGGGGCTGGCGGACACCGTGCTCATCGGCAGGGATACCAGGCTCTCCGGCCAGATGCTACAGGGGGCACTTACCGCGGGCTTCTGCTCGGCGGGGGTACATGTCTATGACGGCGGCGTACTGACTACCCCGGCTGTGGCTTACCTGAGCATGGTCACGGAGGGCTGCGTGGGCGCCGTGGTATCCGCTTCCCACAACCCGGCTGGGGATAACGGCATAAAGTTCATCGGCCATGAGGGGTATAAGCTCAACGACGACGTCCTGGAAGAGGTCGAAGCCCTGATAGACGAGCCTCCGGCGCCGGCGGACCGGGCTTCCGGGCAGGGGCTTGGCTGGGTGAAGCCTTTCCCCGGCGGGGAGAAGCGTTATGTGGACTACCTGGTAGGCTCCATCGGCTGCCGCCTGGATGGGCTTAGGGTCGTAGCCGACTGCGCCAACGGCGCCGCAAGCGAGCTTGGCCCTATGGCATTGCGGCAGGCGGGGGCCCAGGTGATCAGCATCCATGACCAGCCCGACGGATGGAATATCAACCGGGACTGCGGTTCCACCCACCTGGAAAGCCTGCGGGAAGCGGTGCTGAAGTGGGAGGCTCAGGCGGGCCTGGCCTTCGACGGGGACGCCGACCGGCTGATGGCGGCGGATCATCTTGGCAGAGAGGTAGACGGCGACCAGATGATGGTGATATTCGGCGTCCATATGCAGGAGAAGGGCGAGCTGAAGGGCGGGATCGTCACCACGGTGATGAGCAACATCGGGATGAAGCAGGCTTGCGCCAGGGCCGGTATCGAGGTGCTTGAGACCCAGGTGGGGGACCGGTACGTCCTTCAGGAGATGCTGGACAAAGGCGCCTGCCTGGGCGGGGAGCAGTCGGGGCATATCATTTTCCTGCGGGATTCCACCACAGGGGACGGCATACTAAGCGCCTTGAAGCTTCTGGCGGTGATGAAGGAGACCGGCTCCAGCCTGGAGGAGCTTGCCGGGCAGATGGAGCGCTTCCCCCAAGTTCTGGTCAATGTGGCGGTAAAGACGAAGGAAGGCTGGGACGAAAACCCCGCCATCCTGGCTGAGATAAAACGAGCGGAAGAGGCCCTGGCAGGCAGCGGGCGGCTCCTGGTGCGACCTTCGGGCACGGAGGCGAAGATCCGCGTCATGGCGGAAGGCCCTGACGAAGGCAGCCTGCAGGCCCTCGCGGAGGCGCTGGCGGCGGTGATCCGGGAGCAGCAGGGGGAGTAGCATGACCTGAGTTGTCGCAGGAGTACGAGGGACGCAGGAGGGACAGATGAGGATAGTAAGCGGATCGGACATGGGGAAAATGGACCGCTGGGCCATAGAGGAACGGCACATCCCGCAGCTGCTGCTCATGGAAAACGCCGGGCGCGCGGTAGCGGCGGCGGCATGGAGGCGGCTGGGCGGGGAGGGGAACCAGGTCGTGATCGTCGCCGGCAAAGGCAACAACGGCGGAGACGGCTTAGTGGCGGCCCGGCACCTCCATCAGTGGGGGGCGGACGTACGCCTTTTCCTGCTGTGCAACCCCGACGAGTATCAGGGCGTGGCCCGGGAAAACTGGGGCTTCATCGAGAGCTCGGACATACGCTGGTATGTGCTGACGGACAAAAACAGTTTTTACCCCCTGAAGCTTTGCCTCGAAACGGCTGCCGTGGCGGTAGACGCCATGCTGGGGGTGGGCTTCCGGGGCGCTTTGGAGAACAACTATCTGCTGGCGGCGGAGACGCTCAACAAAGGCCGGGCGGAGATACTGGCGGTGGATATCCCTTCCGGCGTCAACGCGGATACCGGCGAGGCGGATGGGGAAGCGGTGACAGCCATGGAGACGGTCACCTTCGCCTACGGCAAGCAGGGGCTCTATATCTACCCGGGGCGCCAGCACGCGGGTAAGGTCGGCGTGGAGGATATATCGCTGCCCCATGAAGCCCTGGAGCTGCTGGAGCGGGCTACGGAGCTGGTGGACGCCGCTTATGCGGGGGCTTTGCTGCCGGACACGCCTGTGGACAGCCATAAGGGCAGCTTCGGCCATGTGCTGGCTGTGGCCGGTTCCAGGGGCATGACCGGGGCGGCGCTCCTTGCCGCCCGGGGGGCGCTCCGGGGCAGCGCCGGGATGGTGACTTCCGCTCTGCCCGACTCCCTGGCGGACGGCTTCGACCTGGCTTTCCCGGAAGGGATGACGATAGCTTTACCGGAAGACAAGCCCGGAAGCCTTTCCCTGAGCGCCGCCCGGGAGATACTCGCGGCGGGGGAAGGCAAGGATGTGCTGCTCATCGGTCCCGGCCTGGCCCGGGACGAAGCCGCGCCGCTGATCCTGGAGGAGGTACTGTCCGCCTGGAAGAAGCCTGCCGTGCTGGACGCCGGCGGCCTCTGGGCCCTGGCGCAGAATAAGGATATCGCCGTAAGCGCGGCGAGCCCGCTGGTACTGACCCCCCATCCCGGGGAGCTGGCGCTGCTGCTGGATACCGGCGCCGCCCAGGTGCAGGCCGACCGCTGCGCGGCAGCCCGCAAGGCGGCGGAGGAGTATGGGGCGGTAGTAGTGCTCAAAGGCGCTTCGTCCCTCATCGCCGACCCGGGGGGCAGCCTGTATATCAATACCACCGGCTGCCCGGCCCTGGCTACCGCCGGCAGCGGGGATGTACTGGCCGGGGCGCTGGCGGCGTGGGTCGCCAGGGGCTTGCCTCCCTGCGACGCCGCTGTACTGGCCGTATACCTCCATGGCAGGGCGGGGGACTTGATGAAGGAAGCCTGGGGCGGCAGGGGCGGCCTGGCGGGGGATATCGCCGAATACCTGCCCCGGGCATTGCGGGAATTATGCGGAGAAAAGCGATGAGCGATAATCAGATATATGCCCTGGCAGGGGCGGAGATCCATCCCGTGGAAGGGAAGGCGCTGAAGAAAGGCGTGCTGGTCTGGCAGGGCGGGAAAATCACCGCCCTTGGGGGTGTGGGCAGGACGGAGATACCGAAGGGGGCGGAAGTCATAGACGGCGCGGGCCTTGTGGTGACGCCGGGCCTCATCGACGCCCATACGCATATCGGCATACTGGAAGAGATACATGAGTTCGAGGGGGACGACGTCAACGAGACGGGGGATACCGCCGTGACGCCCGAGATGAGGGCCATCGACGGGATCAACCCCTATGACCCGGGGTTCGCGGACGCGTTGTCCGGCGGCGTGACAACGGTGATGGTCGCCCCCGGCAGCGCTAACGTCATCGGCGGTTCCGTCTGCGTCGTGAAGACGGCGGGGCCGGATCTGGAAGAGATGCTCGTCGATCCTGAAGCCGGCGTCAAAGCGGCTTTCGGGGAGAACCCCAAGCGGGTGTACATCGAGCAGAAAAAGCTCCCCACGACCAGGATGGGGATAGCTTCACTATTACGCCAGGCCTTGGTAGACGCCGGGGATTATGAGCAGAAGAAGAGTAAAGCGGCTGAGGAAGGGGACGTGCAGGAGCGCAGCCTGGGGCTGGAGCTGCTGGGCAGGCTCCTCCGCAGGGAGATACCCCTCAGGGCCCACGCCCACCGGGCAGACGATATCTCCACGGCGATCCGTATAGCCGGGGAGTTTGATTTGAGAATCGTCATCGAACACGCTACGGAAGCGGAGAAGCTCATCCCTTTACTTCAGCGGGAACACATCCCCGTGGTGATCGGGCCGAGCTTTGCCAACCGTGCCAAGGTGGAGCTGGAGCAGATCGGCTGGCGGTCGGTGAAGCCCCTGGTGGACGCCGGCATACTCGTCGCCCTGACCACGGATCACAGCGTGACCCCTGTCCAGTACCTGAGCCTCTGCGCCGCCATGACGGTGCGATACGGCCTGACCTGGGATCAGGCTCTGGAGACCGTGACCATCAACCCTGCCAGGATCCTGGGCCTGGATCATCGCCTGGGCTCGCTGGTGGTCGGCAAAGACGCGGATTTCGCCATATACGACGGCGACCCCTTCCACTACAGGAGCCGCTGTGTGGCCTCTTATGTAGACGGGCGCCGGGTATGGGAAGCGCAGTGACCCCGGGACGGGAGCGGCGGCAGCTTCCGGGCGGCCGGAGAAGCATCGAGACCCGTGGGCCGGATGAGACCCGGGCTTTCGGTCTCTCCCTGGGCGGACTCCTGGGGGAAGGGGACTTCATCGCTCTGAGCGGGGAGCTGGGGGCAGGGAAGACCTGCTTTGTCCAGGGGTTGGCGGCGGGGCTGGGGTACGGCGGCGCGGTGACCAGCCCGACATTTACGCTGCTCCACCTGTACGAGGGGGGGCGGCTGCCTCTATACCACTTCGACGTCTACCGCCTGGAGGCGCCGGAGGAGCTGGAAGGCCTCGGTTATGAGGAGTACTTCTATGGCGGCGGCGTATGCGTCGTGGAGTGGAGCGACCTGGCGGCGGGTTACCTGCCGGAGCAAAGGATAGAGCTTGTCCTGGAGAAAGCGCGGGGCGGCGAAGCCCCCGCGGGCACCCGGGAAGCGCAGGAGGGCTTTTCCGGCGGCTTGCGCCGTATCACAATGACGCTGCATGGCGGCGACGAGGCTTGGCGAAAACGCCTGCTTGAGGTGGCGGGATGCTGATACTTGGCATAGACAGCGCCACGCCGGTGGCTTCAGCCGCCTTAGCCGACGAGAACGGGCTTCTGGGCGAAGTCCTGCTCAATGTGGGGCTGACCCATTCGGAGCAGCTCTTGCCTATGATCGACGACCTGCTCCGCCAATGCCGCCGGAGGATAAGCGAAGTCACGGTGATAGGCGTATCGGCGGGGCCGGGGTCATTCACCGGGCTGAGGATAGGGATGGCTACGGCCAAAGCCCTTGCCCAGGGCCTATCGGCGGCGTCCGGCGTAGCGTCTGCCGCCGAAGCCGTTTCCGGCGGCGGTGTGGCGGTTGCCGCATCCGGCGGCGCTGCGCCCGGCACGTCTGACGCTTTCAGTGATGCAGCCGCCGCGCCTGGCGGCGTTGCGCCCGGCACGTCCGTTACGTCCGGCGGCTCTGCGCCCGGCGAAGGGGTGAGGCTGCTGGCGATACCCACGCTGGAGGCTATGGCATGGCAGCTGGCAGGGCAGCCGGCGTACGTGTCGCCTATGCTGAACGCCAGGCGGGGGCAGATATATACTGCGCTGTATCAGTGGACAGAGGGCAGCAGCGGCAGCAACAGCAGCAATAACGGCGGCAACGGCAGCAGCGGCAGCAGCAGCAGCGGTAGCAACAGCAGCGGCAGCAACGGCAGCGGCGATCTGTCCGCGGTCTTCGCGAGCCGGCAGCGGGGCAAAAAGGACAGGCTGCCCGCGGGCGCGGACCTTAGCCCGTGGGCGCCGGTCTGCCTGATCCCGCCGGAAGCCGCCGGGCCGGAGGCCTGGGCGGAAAGGCTGGCGCGGCAGAAAAGCAGCGTATACCTGCTTGGGGACGGCGCCGCCATGTACAGGGAGATCTGGGCGCGGAGCCTGGGTGAGAGAGCTGTCATCCTGCCGCCTTTCCTTGGGCTGTGCCGAGGAAGCTTCATCGCGCTGGCCGCCCTCGGCAAGCTGGCGCGCAGCGGCGAAGAGCCCGCGGAGGATTTCTATCCCTTGAAACCCATTTATCTAAGAGGGATATAAAGCGCCCGCGCCGCCGTGAGCGACAGGCGCAGCAAAACACGACCGAAATGAGGTTCCGGCATCCGATGACGACATATGAAATCCGAAGCATGACGGAGAATGACATTCCCCAGATCGCGCGTATTGAGAAAATGGTCTTCCCCGCGCCCTGGTCGGAGACAGCCTTCCGCAGCGAGCTCCACGACAACGCCATGGCGATGTATCTTGTCCTGGCCGACGAGGCGTTGCCCGATGAAGTGCTGGCTTACGGCGGTATCTGGAAGATATTTGACGAAGGGCACATTACCAATATCGCCGTGATCCCGAAGGCCCAGGGGAAGAAGCTGGGCAAAATGCTTCTCCACGCGATGATACAATGGGCGTGGGGAAACGGGCTCAGCCATATGACCCTTGAGGTTCGTACCGACAACCATGTGGCGATCAACCTGTATAAGAAAACAGGGTTCATCGACGCGGGCGTCCGGCCGGGGTACTATGACGACGGCCGCACCGACGCCATGGTCATGTGGCTCCACCGCAAATCCGCGTCAAGCTTAGCGGCGGCGGAGGGCAGCGCCGATGGCTGAGAGGTTTCAATGGGTACTGGGGATAGAGAGCAGCTGCGACGAAACAGCCGCAGCCGTCCTTAGGGATGGAAAGGACCTGGCGTCGAATCTGGTAGCTTCCCAGACGGATCTGCATCAAGCCTATGGCGGCGTGGTGCCGGAGCTGGCTTCCAGGCGGCATATGGAGACGGTCAACAGCCTGATCGACCGTGCCGCGGAGGCTGCGGGCATAAGCCTTGCCGACCTGGACGGGATAGCGGTGTCTAAGGGACCCGGGCTGGTGGGGGCGCTGCTGGTGGGCGTCTCCACGGCGAAAGCCCTGGCTTACAGCCTGGACGTCCCCTACGTCGGCGTCAACCATATGGAAGGTCACATATACGCCAACTGGCTTCACGGGCAGGATATACGGTTCCCTTTGCTTGGGCTCATCGTGTCGGGGGGGCACACTGCCCTGATGATTCTGGAGGGGCACGGGCGGTACCGGCTGCTGGGCCAGACCAGGGACGACGCCGCCGGGGAGGCTTACGATAAGGTAGCGAGGGCTATGGGGCTGGGGTATCCGGGGGGCCCGGTCCTGGACAGGCTTGCGCCTCAGGGGGATCCCGCCGCTTTCACGCTGCCGACGGCCCGGCTGAAGGACGACCCCTGGGGTTTCAGCTTCAGCGGGCTGAAGACAGCCGTGCTGAATGTACTGAATCAATGGGAAATGAGCCACAAGCAGATCAACAAAGCGGATCTGGCCGCTTCATTCCAGGAAAACGTAACGGCCTTGCTTACGGAGAAAGCCGTCGCGGCAGCCAAGGCCCATGGCGTGGGAAGCGTGCTGCTGGCGGGCGGGGTAGCGGCCAATAGCGGCCTGCGGCGGAAGATGGCGTCGGCTTGCGCCAGGGAAGGGCTGAGGCTCTACCTGCCCGAAGCGGAATTCTGCACCGACAACGCCGCGATGATCGCCTGTGCCGGATACCATCGCTTGCGGGCGGGCTACCGGGACGATTGGAGCATGAATGCCGAGCCGTCGCTGGGTTTCGATACGCCGGCGTTTCGTGAAGTATAAAGTGATACAGCAAGAAAAAGGAGGATTGATTTTATGCCAAAGATCGAGAAAAAAATGGAGGAAATGGGGCTGAAGCTCCCCGGCGTAGCGAAGCCGTTAGCCGCGTACGTCCCGGGTGTAATGGACGGTAAGACCATATACACGTCGGGGCAGCTCCCCTCGGTAGACGGAAAACCGGCTTATACCGGGCACGTCGGCGCAGAGTGCTCGCCGGAGGACGCATATGAGGCGGCTAAGATCTGCGCCCTCAACGCCCTTGCTATCGTGAAGGATCTGGCCGGCGACCTGGACAATGTGGAGCAAGTCGTCAAAGTGACCGGCTTCGTCAGCAGCGCCCCGGGATTCAACGGGCAGCCCGGCGTGGTCAACGGCGCTTCCGAGCTCCTGGCGAAGATATTCGAGGAAAAAGGCGCTCACGCCCGCAGCGCGGTGGGGGTAAGCGAGCTGCCGCTGAACGTACCCTGCGAGCTGGAAATGATCGTGAAAATCAAATAAGGCGCCGGAAAATTTATTTCGTTTTATTCTTGACAAGTATGTGGCGAGAGCTTATGATAGGAACTGCGGTTAGCACTCGTACGGGTCGAGTGCTAATAATTCGCAGTAGAGGAAAAACAATGTTTTAGCAATAATAAGAGGAGGTATATGTAATGGAACTGAAGATCAAGCCCCTGGGAGACAGGATCGTCATCAGGCCGGTCAGCGGCGAGATGAAGCTGGCCAGCGGTATAGTCCTGCCTGATACGGCGTCGGAGAAGCCTATGCACGGCGAAGTGTTAGCCGTGGGCAGCGGGCGCGTTCTGGAAAACGGTACCAGAGTCCCCATGGAAGTCAAAGTCGGCGACAAGGTGCTCTACAGCAAGTTTGGCGGCACCGATATCAAGATCAACGACGAAGACCTTCTGATTCTCAACGAACGCGACGTCCACGCCATTTTGTAAAAGGAAAGGATTGATTAACTATGGCCAAAGATATACTTTATTCGGAAGACGCCCGCAAAGCTCTGGAGAAAGGCGTAAACCAGCTTGCTGAAGCGGTCAAGATCACCATGGGCCCGAAAGGCCGCAATGTCGTGCTTGGCGTGCGGTACGGATCGCCCACCATCACCAACGACGGCGTCACCATCGCGAAAGACATCGAGCTGGAAGACCCATTTGAGAACCTTGGCGCACAGCTGGTGAAGGAAGTCGCCACGAAGACCAACGACATCGCCGGCGACGGCACGACCACCGCTACTCTGCTGGCCCAGGCCATCATCCGGGAAGGCTTGAAGAATGTAGCCGCGGGCGCCAATCCCATGATCCTGAAGAAGGGCATCGAGATCGCCGTGGAAGCGGCGGTGAAGGAGATAGCTAAGATTTCCAAGCCCATCGAGTCCAAGGAAGCCATCAGCCAGGTAGCTACCGTGTCCGCGGGGGACAAGGTCATCGGCGACCTCATCGCTGACGCCATGGAGAAGGTGGGGAACGACGGCGTCATCACCGTGGAGGAATCCCAGACCATGCATACCCAGCTTGAAGAAGTGGAAGGCATGCAGTTTGACCGGGGTTATGTCTCCGCCTATATGGCGAACGACACGGAGAAGATGGAAGCGAATATGAGCGACGTCCAGATTCTCATCACGGACAAGAAAATCGCCAACATCCAGGAGATACTGCCCGTGTTGGAGCAAGTCGTCAAGATCGGCAAGCCCCTTCTGCTGGTGGCGGAAGACGTGGAGGGCGAAGCGCTGGCGACCCTGATCCTCAACAAACTACGCGGCACGTTCAACTGTGTGGCTGTCAAAGCCCCCGGCTTCGGCGACCGCCGCAAAGCTATGCTGGAAGATATCGCCATTCTTACCGGCGGCGCTGTGATCAGCGAAGAGCTGGGCCTTAAGCTGGAAAACGCCAGCGTCGACATGCTGGGCCAGGCTTCCAAGGTACGGATCAACAAGGACAACACGACGATCATCGAAGGCAAGGGGGACAAAGCCCTCATCGACGCCAGGATCGTACAGATCAAAAACCAGATCGAAGAGACCACTTCTGATTTCGACAGGGAGAAGCTCCAGGAGCGCCTTGCCAAGCTGGCCGGCGGCGTAGCCGTGATCCAGGTGGGCGCGGCCACAGAGACCGAGCTCAAGGAGAAGAAGCACCGCATAGAAGACGCCCTGGCCGCTACCAGAGCCGCGGTAGAGGAAGGCATAGTCGCCGGTGGCGGCGCCGCCTTGCTCAACGCCCAGAAGTCCCTTGAGGGCTTAAGCAGCAAGGACCCGGACGAAAACACCGGCATCTCCATCATCCGCAAGTCCCTGGAGGAGCCCTTGAAGCAAATCGCTTTCAACGCCGGCGCGGAAGGCTCCGTGGTGGTGGAGAAGGTGAAAGCCTCCAAGGCCGGAGTGGGGTACAATGCCCTTAGCGGCAAGTATGAGGATATGATCAAAGCCGGTATCGTCGACCCGGCTAAGGTCACCCGTTCCGCTCTGCAGAACGCCGCCTCCATCGCGGCCATGCTGCTCACCACCGAGTGCCTGGTGGTGGAGAAGCCGGAGAAGAATCCGGCTCCCGCCATGAACCCCGGTATGGACGGCATGGGCATGATGTAAGCCCGACAGTAAGACGATAAGCGGATTAGACAGTTTATAGTCAGGATTTGGCCGGCCTCCCTAAGCGACGGGTACATACGCCCAAGGGGGGCTGGCTTTTGTATAGCGATGGAAACAGGTATTCCGCAACGACTAGTGCAGGTACTATATGATAGACAATGAAAGGGAGGCGCTGTGACCACGTGGTGAAGACGCTGATTCTCGCGATAAACGCCAAGTATATCCACTCCGCTCTGGCGCCATGGTACCTGAAAGCGGCTGTACGGGCATATAACAAAGCGCCGGACGGTTCTGGTGAAGGCGGCCATGGTTCTAGCGACAGCGACGGCTCCGGCGGTTGCGGTTCTAGCGACAGCGGCGGCTTTGGCGGGCTTGCCGGCAGCTTTTGCGTCTCCACCGCGGGGCCAGCCTCCGCGATACCGGAGCCGGAGATACTGGAGACCAATATCAACCGCCCCTACGAAGAGATACTGGATGGTATCGTCTCGGTGGGGCCGGACATACTGGCGGTCAGTTGCTATATATGGAACATAAGCCTGGTCGGGCGGCTCCTCGATGGCGTCTCCCGCCGCTTGCCGGATTGCGTGGTCATCCTGGGCGGCCCGGAAGTCTCCTATAACGCCGCCGAAAGGCTGGAATCGCTGCCGATGGCCGACTATGTCGTCTGCGGCGAGGGGGAAGGGCCCTTCGTGCGACTTTTGGCTGATCTATGCCGCGAAGGAGGCGCTCCACCGGCGGCATACGCCGGCCCGGAGGGGGGCGGCGCCCATGAGGCGACGGTACGCCAACGCGAGAGCCGCCGCCTGCACAGTTGCCTGGCTGCTATACCGGGCTTAGCCTGGAGGCTAGAGGGGAAGGTAGTGTTGAACCCGGTTACCGACGCGCCGACGCCACCTGCGCCGCCAACGATGCCACCTGAGCCGACAGCGCCGCCGACACCACCATCTGCGCCGACAGAGCCGCCGGATCCCTACCTGCCGGAATACATGGCGGGCCTGGCTGGCAGGATTGCTTATCTGGAAACATCCAGGGGCTGCCCATTTTCCTGCGGCTTTTGCCTCTCGGGGCGGTCGGAAACCATACGCTTTTTCGATATGGAGCGGGCGAAGCGCGACCTGGTCAAGCTGGCGAACACCGGGTCGAAGACCGTGAAGCTGGTAGACCGCACATTTAACTGCCATCCGGGGCGCGCCGGGGAGATCATCCGCTTTCTCCTGGAAAGCCGGGCTTCCGGGGCAGTGCCGCCCTCTGTATGCTTCCACTTTGAGGTAGCCGCAGACTTGTTTGACCGCGCCACCGTCGATCTGCTCAGGGGAGCCCCGGCAGGCTTATTTCAGCTGGAGATAGGTCTGCAAAGCTTTCAGGCGCGGACGCTGGAAGCCGTGGGGCGCAGCACGGACTTTGACCGGTTCAGGGAAAACTTCCTCCTTCTTCGGGAAATGAACAATATCCATCTCCATCTGGATCTCATCGCGGGGCTGCCCGGCGAGGATGAAGCCACATTCCGGGATTCCTTTGACCAGGCTTTCGGTCTTGCCCCCCATATGCTGCAACTTGGTTTCCTGAAGCTGCTTCATGGCAGCCGCTTACGGGAGCAGAGCGAAGGGTACGGCATAGTATATGATACCCGGCCGCCCTACCGCGTCCGACGGACCAGCAGCATAGGCGAGGAGGGGCTTGCCACCCTGGCCCTTTGCGAAGACGCGTTGAGCCGCTTGTATAATAGCGGCAGATTCCCCACTACTCTCGGTTATCTGCTTGCGCTGGAAAACCTCTCCCTTGGCAGTCGGCCAAAGGACACGGGGGACGCTTCCCCCTGCGCTTTTTTTACCGCTGTCGGCAGCTTTATCGGCAGCTCCGCCGGCATGCCCCTGGAGTCATATATAAGCGAAGTCATGCGTTTTGGTGAGAGCCGACTCGGCGCGGATCATGAAACGCTGAGGGACAGTCTGGTCATCGACTGGCTGCAAACGAATCATGTAGGGGTGCTGCCCCTCTGCCTGCAAAGAAAGGATCCGCTGAGCGCGAAGGTAGAAAGAGCTCTGGAACGGGGCTACAAAAACGCGCCCGCCGCCCCGGCCTTGGGCACAAGGCGGCCTTACGGTTTCGGGCTGCTTTACAGCGGCAGGTCCCGGGTAGCTCTTGCGGACTATAGGCAGGCCCGGCCTCATCTGGGCAACTACCCGCTGCGGATAGTGGAAGCGGAAGAGCTGTTGCAGGCGAGCCGGTAAGGTGGTATATCAAGCGGCGTGGCGTGGCACATAAGGCGCACGGCGTATTGATGGAAAAGCCTTTACTATGGTATAATTCATCTATCGGCGAGCTTCACGTAAGTGAGTGCGAGCGTGGAGAAATCAACGGAAGGGGCGCGTTTCATATGGAGATCAGCCAAATCATCATCACTGAGGATGAAATCAGAAAGCGCGTGGCGGAACTGGGGGCCCAGATCACGGAGGATTATAGGGATAAGGACCTGTTCATTATCTGCATTTTAAAAGGCGCCTCGATTTTTATGGCGGATCTGATCCGGCAGATCAAGCTGCCGCTGGAAATCGACTTTATGTCCCTGTCCAGTTATGGCGCTTCCACAAAGACTTCCGGCGTTGTCCGGATGCTCCGCGACCTGGACCGGGAGATTGCGGGCAAGCATATCCTGGTGGTGGAAGACATCGTCGACACAGGCTTGACACTGAGCTACCTCAGGGAGAACCTGATGGTTCGCAAGCCGGCGTCGCTGAAGATATGTACTTTCCTGGATAAGCCTTCCCGCAGGCAGGTAGAGCTGCACCCGGATTACTGCGGGATCGAGATCGAAGACTACTTCGTGGTGGGATACGGGCTGGATTTCAACGAAAAAGGCAGGGAGCTGCCTTACATCGGCGTCGTCAAGCAGTAGAGAAGGCGGCGAATGCCCCGGGGTATCAGGCACCACCCGGGGTATCGGGCACTACCCGGGGTCACAGCCAAAGTGGACAGCGGAATGGGGGACAGAGCGATGGCACGCTTTTTCAATACGGCAGGGCCGATGAAACCGGAAATGAACTACTGCATCGATCCGTTGACCCGCATCGACTGGGACGAGATACAGCGGCTGATCAGTGATATGCGCTACTTCGTCATGCACGCGCCGCGTCAGACGGGCAAAACCAGCGCCTTGTATGCAATGATGCATGCGCTGAATGCCGAAGGCCGCTACGTCTGCGCCTACGCGAATATCGAAGCGGCACAGACCGCCCGCGATGAGATGTATGGTATCCCCGCCGTATGCAGTACCGTTTCGCGGTCCTTGGCAAGGCATCTGGAGCGTCCGGATTTGGAAGATTGGTTCCTGCAAGAGGGACGCCGCTTTCCGCCGCAGGATCAATTTTCCAAACTGCTGAGCCACTGGACGGTCACGTCGGAGAAGCCGACAGTGCTCTTTATCGATGAGATCGACGCCCTGGTGGGCGACACGCTTATCTCCGTCCTGCGCCAGCTTCGCGCGGGGTATAACGAACGCCCGGCATACTTCCCTCAGAGCGTCATCCTCTGCGGCGTGCGGGACATACGCGACTACCGCATCCATCAAGGCAACGGCGAAATCATCACGGGGGGCAGCGCCTTCAATATCAAAACGAAGTCATTGCGGATGGGGAACTTCTCCCGGGAGGAGACCGAAGCGCTGTGGCTGCAGCACACCGAAGAAACCGGCCAGGAATTCGACGAAGCCATCTTCCCCGAGCTTTGGGAAGACAGCTACGGCCAGCCATGGCTTGTCAATGCTCTGGGGCAGGAAATCATATGGGAGCTCCGCGCCAACCGCGACCGGAGCCGAAGGATAACGCTGCCGGACTACAGAGAGGCGAGAGAGGCCTTGATCCAGTCCCGGGCCACGCATCTGGATCAGCTCACCGACAAGCTGCAGGAGCCCAGGATCCGCCGCGTCGTCGAAGCTATGCTATCAGGCGAGTCAGTCAGCCTCGAAGGTATCCGCATCGACGACCAGCAGTACGTCGAAGACCTGGGCCTGATCAGAACCAAGCCGACGGTGTCCATCAGCAACCGCATTTATCAGGAAGTCATCCCCCGGGAGCTCACTTGGGTAGCGCAGACGCGCATCCCCAACCAGGAGTCGGCGTGGTATGTCACCCCGGAGCACAGACTGGACATGGCGAAGCTGCTGGGGGCGTTCCAGCAGTTTTTCCGCGAGCACTCAGATGCCTGGGTCGAGGGCTTCGACTACAAAGAGGCGGGGCCGCAGCTTCTGCTCCAGGCATTCCTGCAGCGTATCGTCAACGGAGGCGGGCACATCAACCGGGAGTACGGCCTGGGGCGCAAGCGGACGGATCTGCTCATCGAGTGGCCCCTGGACGAGGAGCAGGGCATGCACGGCCCCCTGCAGCGCGTGGTGATCGAGCTGAAGCTGCTTCGTGGCGCCTTGGATACAGTTTTGGCGAAAGGCTTGGAGCAGACCGCCGACTATACCCGGCGCGTGGGCGCGGACGAGGCGCACCTGATCATCTTCGACCGGGGCTCGGGGCGGGCTTGGGACGATAAAATCTGGGTGCGGGGCGAGACCTTCGATGGTCTACCGATCACCGTCTGGGGCGCTTGACCGCTTTCGCGCCCTATGGTAAAATGAGGGCTGTGCTGATGTGGCTCAGTGGTAGAGCAGCGCACTCGTAATGCGCAGGTCGGGAGTTCGAATCTCCCCATCAGCTCCATAAAAATTAACCGCTTGGGGCTTCGTTTCCAAGCGGTTTTTGTATGCGATTTGCATTGAACATACGGTCATCGGCGCTGTCAAGTCCGGCGCGATCAAGCCAATCACGACGCCTGAGGCTGACTTGGCTGAAATATTCAATAACTGATACCGGATTCCCCGATTCCAACAATAGCTGTTGATATCGGTTCGGCAAAGTCATCGCAATACGCCATATCGCCCTACTGCGATACAATTAATAACGCAAGTTTCTGTTCCGTCGGCCAGTCCATTATACAAGATTGTGTTGCGCTGCCGGAATTGTTCAGTATACAATAAGGTTGCAACTATTCTAAGCAGTGGAACAGAGAGGAAGCCTGATTTTAACAGCAAAATCGCCCGCGCCATGAAAAACACACAGATGAAAGAGCAGATGTAATGCGTATCATCGAACTTTTTTTGCTCGCCGTTGGGTTATCCATGGACGCTTTCGCCGTGGCTGTTTGTATAGGGTTAGCCATGCCGAGAGCCGTCCTGATAAAAGCGGTAATCGTCGGGCTGTATTTCGGCGTCTTCCAGGCGGTCATGCCGCTGATCGGATATATGGCTGCGACATTTTTCGCGGATTACATCATCGCTTACGACCATTGGATCGCGTTTGCGCTGCTCTTATTCCTCGGCGGTAAAATGGCTGCCGGGAGCTTGAAATCTAAGGGCTGCCCTGACAGGGAGTGCCCTGACGCTGTTTGCGGCGACAGAATGTGCCCCGGCGGGGCGAAGCCTGGCAAAGCGGAGGCCTCTGTAAGCCTTGCCCATATGCTGCCCCTCGCGCTTGCGACAAGTATCGACGCGCTGGCTGTGGGCGTGTCCTTCGCTTTTCTCAAAGCACGTATCATTCCCGCTGTTTCCTTTATTGGCGTGACAACGCTTCTGCTTTCCATAGCCGGCGTGAAGATAGGAAACGTGTTCGGGTTGAGATTTAAATCAAAAGCGGAGTTGGCGGGCGGGGTCATACTGGTGCTGATCGGATTCAAGATACTGCTTGAACATATGGGTATAATCAGCTTTTAGGAAATATATCGCGCGAGGGGCGACCTGACGGAGGTTGTATTGAATGTAAAATAATGGTTGCCAATTTCGTTGGGGCATGGTAAAATATACCAAGGAGTTGCCCCGCTTGGCGGATTCAGTTCATCTCCAAAAGGAGGTGAGGACCTATGGTCTCATGGATTGAGTTATTGGCTCTTTTGATGTTGATCGTAGTCGTCGTAGATACTTGCCTGAAAAGGCGTAAGTAATACCTGAACCGCCTACGCAATAGGCGGTTCAGTCTAACCCTATAGCGGAACTGACCGCCACCAAAAAGCGGGCAGCTCCTTTTCTGTTTCCATATTATCATATAGACTATGGTTATGCAATCCGGATTTTAGAATATAGGTAAAGGATGATGATTCGATGGGGAAATTCTGCGCCAAATGCGGCGCGGCTCTTCCCGAAGCCACCGTCGCCCAGGCGGCGGTATGCGCGGGCTGCGGCAAGCAAAACGAAGCCGGCGCAAAGTTTTGCGCGGGCTGCGGGACTGCGTTGTAGTAAGTTAGTAGGTGGCTTGCATTATGCCGCTCGTAAAAGCGGTTAGAACACAAAAAGAAAGGCGGAAACAAATGACAAAGAAAACACTTACACTGACCCTGGCGCTTATGCTGGCGCTTGCCCTCATCCCTGCCGCAGCCGACGCTGTAGTACCGGTTCCCGGCGACGACGTCGAAATCATCATGAAAATGAACGAACCGGAGATGTACGTCAACATGAAGCTGCAGGAGATCGACCCCGGCCGCGGCACGACGCCCGTGAGCATGAACGGGCGCAC